>CABXCB010000021.1 GCA_902510635.1 uncultured Pelagibacteraceae bacterium | reverse complement strand
TGTTTTCATATCTAATAAAGTTTGAAAAGCGATATCCCATCCAACATTATCAATTTTAGCATTTACTGTGCCGCTAACTTCATCGCCTACTAAAATATTAATATTTCCAACTTCTGCCATTAAACTCATTACATATTTAAAATCTAAACCTTGAAAATTTATGCTTATCTTTTGTTTAAGATTTTTATGTTCTTCTGGAATAGAAACATAATTTTTTACATTTTGAGTTGAAATTGTTTTTCTTTTATTTTTTTCTATTATATTTTTAGTCTTTTTTGCTTTTGGACCATCTGCAATTTTTTTATTCATGTCTTTTTTGCCATCAGAAATGACTTTCTTTGTATCAATTAATGGTTTGTCACCATGCACACTTCCTGGCTTTGTCGTTTGACATCCTTGCAGAATAATAAATAATGAAAAAAGAATTATTATTTTTTTGTAATATTTATTCATAAATTAACCTTCAATTTTCTTTTCCACACCATTCATAAAAACATTAAACAGCTGATTATTTTCATCCTCAACAATTAAATAATCATCAAAAATCTCAACTAAAACTGTTCCATTGCCAATTTCATCATTTTCTTCATATTTAAAGGCACTACCTCCTGGTGAAGATAAAATTGCGATTTTTTTGTTTTTACTAACAATTGTTCCTGCCAGTTTCATTCCATTTAATAGACCTCCACCAGTATTAGAATTATCACTAGCTTGTTCATTTTGACCTGATGAGGCGCTTGAATTTCCTTGAAATGGATCAATTGCAGGTAACTCTTCATCATCAAGATTAATTTTTTCTTCATCTGCATTTAAAACTGTTAAATTCGAAAAAATAAACAGTGCAAAAATAATTAATAATAATTTTTTATTTATACTCATTTGGTAATCCTACAATTGAAATTGTCCCTTTTGATAATACTTGACCCTGAACTTCTTTTAAAACATTAATTTCTTCCCTATCGAAATTTATTACTTTTGAAGAGCTAGCTAATGCCCTTCTAAACTTTAAATAACCAAGAAAGTTACCCCTTATTTCATAGTCGACGGGTATTTTAAAATATAATACCTGTTCATTTCCTGAATTTTCACTGTTTTGTTCACTGCTTGTTTCTTCACCTGAATTATTATTCCCAACTGCAACTGGTTCCCCTTTTTTAAGGTTAACAATAGATAATCCATTGCTCAAAGCAAAGTTACTTATATTTTGATAAAGATCCTCTACTTCCTTTTTGCTATGAAATAATTTACTATTTTTTTTAAATTCTGGTTCTTTTTCTTTTATGGCTTTTTTAAGAGTAATTAAATTATTTTTAAACTCTTCTATCTTTGTTTTGTTCTCATTCATTATTGTAATTTTTTCATTTTGAGATTTAACTGTAGGTGAAACAAATGCGTAGTAAATTATTAAAAAAATTATAATAGATCCAAATCCTATTCCAAATTTTATTAATAATTTTTTATTATTTAATAAATCTAGTCCTTTAAGCTTAGAGACAAGGTCTTTTATATCTAAATTTTTTAAACTAGCTAAATCCATTATACTTTTAATTTACAATTAATTATAAATCCCTTTTTGTTATTACTTTGATTATTTTCGCTCTCAACCTTCATGGCTGCAAGTGAAGCCTGATCTATTAAAGATTTTGCATTTAAATTTGCTATAAAATTTAAAATATCTTGATCAGAAAATGCCATGCCTTCAATAATTACATTATTAACACCATCAAATGTCATTTTGGTAAAATTAACTCTTATAGGAACACTTCTAGTTATTTGAGCTAAAGCTCTATAAGAAGCAGTTTGATTTGAATTAACCATTTTTCCAAGTTCTAAAGACTTGTCCATTTCTCTCTTCTTTTTTATTAGTTTAGAAAATTCCAAATTATATTTGTCAAAATCAATTTGAACTTGATCAAATTCAACTAAAACTTTTTTATTGCTATTAATCTGAAAGAAAGAAAATCCTATTAAGAATAAATATATAGCAGCAATAGAAATGGCCAAACCTTTAAAAGCAAAACCAGATAAGAATTTCATTCTACCTTGTTGACGAATTGCATCTCTATTTGGAAGTAGGTTAATATTTTTAACTGCTGTTACAAATTTATAATAACCAAATACATCTAATTTTCTATAAGCAAGACCCATAACTGCTGCAATTGGAGATTTATTACCAATGTTTGTTTTTTCTACATTATATGAAGGTACTGCAACTCCTTCCAAAGGATCAAATAAAGAAAATCCTACAGTTGGTAAATTTTTTTTAAAAACTGGCAATAAGTTAGAAATATTTTTTAATGAACTTACAACTTGTATATTAGTAATTTTGCTTTCATGTTTTGACTCATAGTCTGATAAAGCTTGCTTAATTTGCATAGCATACCTTCGAACAACAGCCTCGGCTTCTGTGTTTATTGGTCCTTCTGCAATTTGGTTAATTAATTCTTTTTCCGGTTGACGCAAGAAAACATCGGTAATTATTGGTGTATTATTGTGAATAATCATTAAATAATTTTCATCTGCACTAATCTCTAATATTGCTGAATTTCCTTTATCTGTAATTGTTTTAAATTTACTGTTGTCGTATGCATTTTTTAATGTGAAACATTTTACGTCTACAATAACTGGATTAAGTCCTGCTTTTTTTACAATTCCAGAATATGAATTTACATCAGACAATTTTGAAGCAACAAACAAAATTTCCATAGTATTATTTTTGCTATTTCTATTTATTATTTGATGAAAAATTGAATAGTCGTTTAAATTGTCAGTTAATTGAACTAAATTTTCCCATAATGAATCTGTCTCAATTGCTTTTTGTAACTCTTCATCGGTCATTAATGGACTTGTAACAACTCTTATAATCGCGCTAGTAACTGGAATTGACATTGCAATATTTTTTGAAGTTATTTTGGCATTTGCCATTGCTAAATTTATTTCCTCAGCAATATAATCTTTATTTTCTAATACATTATCTGTAACCTTTTCTTGATCTAATAGACGGTAAGAAAACTTATCTAAAATCCAATTTTCATCTTTATCTTGAGAAACTTGACAAACTCTTATTGCATCTTTTGTTATGTCTAATCCTGCAATTTCTTCTCCAGCAACACTTAATTTTGAAACTTTTGATTGAAAAATATTTTTAAAAAAAGATTCTAGTTTTTTTTTACCACCGCCTTTGGCTTTTGATTCAGGAGTTAAACCACCTTCATTTTTAGATTTACCAAATTTAATGTTTTTTAACTTTTCAAACATTGATGATTTTAAGCCTGTCTGTGACGGTTTGTCACTAATATTGTTTTCGTTAACTATTTCACTAGTATTTTCTTGAACAGGCTCAATGTTACTTGATATTTCTTCATTTTTTTGACTATTTGTATTATCTTTTTCTTGTGTATGAAGATCATCAAACCATTTCTCTAAAATTGGTATAGCTTCATCTAAATTGGTTGTACCTGATGAAGAAACCTTTTGTTTTCCATGAATATAAGTTCTTCCAACCCAATTTTTTGACTTTAATTCTCCTTTGTACTTATCTTGACGAACATATATATGAAGTTTGTCATTTTTTTTATGAATTACCCTGTGTTCTATAGTAGATTCTCCTTTAGATTGTGATAAATCTTCACTTTCTTTAGGCGTGGAATCGTTTTTCTGATCTGTTAAATTATCATTTACTAAATCATCAGTTTTATTTTTTATTTCATCATCCATAATTTTTTAAATTCTAACACAATTATACATAATCAACAAATAATTTATGTGTTAGAGTTAAAATATTTTGTGTAAGAGTTTTTATTTTCATTATTTTTTACTAAAAAAAACTTATTTTATTAAATAAGTATGATAAAATATAGGTTATTTGAATTATTAGCCATTAATTAGAATATTTCTAAAAAATTATTTTTTTTGTGTTAGAGCTAATATATATTGTGTTAGAGTTTATATATTTATTATTTTATTATTATTTACTTTAAAAACATATATAAATAAACGATTTTATAATTTCTACTTAATTTGTGTTAGAGTATTAAAACTTTGTGTTAGATAAATTTGACTTTAATAATTTTCTATCCATTTTTCAATCTGAGATTCATTTCCTGTGTCTATTGACTTAGATTTACCTGTAATTATGTTGTCTTTTGAAGTAAATCCTGAAATATTCTTATTTACCTCTCCTGCAATACCAATATATAGATTATCGCCCTTTTTTACTACTTTTGATAGAACTCCAGTACCCATATTAACATTTAACACTGTATTTCCACATTTAGAATTAAATGCCTTAAGTATTGCCTTTCCTGTTTTACATGCATTTGTGCTTGAAGTAGGCTCATATAGAGGGAAATATACCCTATCTTTATCAATTGTAGGCTCTGCAGTTAGTTTTTGAGCATTTGGAAGGTTCACATACCACCCTAAATCAGTATCTCCAGGACAAACTGGAGCTGTTTTACATCTTGAGATTGTATTTTTGTACTTATATTTTTTTTCATCAGCATCAGTTTGTATTTTAACAAAGTTGGGAAAATCTTTATCTTTAATTCCATAAGCTCTGTTTTGAATTTTGTTTGATTGTTCTTGAAGCTTTTGAGTATTACCTGTTCCAAAATATAACCATAAGTAATTATCATTATTTATTGTTACTTCAGGTCTTGTATAAATATATCTACCATTTTCAGATTTTGACTCTGCTGTAAACAATGTAGTTTTTGGTACAACTTCTTTAATTGTTTTATAACTATCACTGTTACTATTTGTATCAATTGTAAACTTTTCCATTAAATTAATTTTAGTTAACTTTCCTTCAAGATCAGTTGCGTAAACGATTGCTCCATCATAATTTGCCTTGGTAGTTCCATCGGCTGTGATCACACTTAAGTCTGCGGGTAAAGAATTTACTATATCATTTGCAAATCTTCTAAATTTTGCAGTTCCTCTACACGAACCTCCTACAGTGCATGGCCAAGCTGAATCAAATGTTACTTTTTCAACTGTTAATATATTTCCATTAGTTGAATATGTTATTGTATAACCAATAGGTGGAGTAAATTCTGCTATAAGAGACTCTCCTTTTGTTGGATCAAAACTTATTCCAGGGCTCCATTTGGAAACATTAAACACAGTATTGCCGTTAGTTAAAATACCACCCACTCTACTACCCAAATCACCACTCCAGCCATAAGATTGAGCATTCTCATCTTCTATATCAATCACTTTAAGCAATCTTCCTTCGTTTTCTATGTCCATTACAAATACTGCAGATCCATAATTAGGGTTAACTCCTTGGTTATATCCGCCTCCAAAAACAGCTACCCATTTATCTTTTCCATCAACATTAATTCTAATAATTCTTGGTCTAGACCATGTTTCTCCTAATTTTCTATAATCATATTCCGGAAGAATGCTGCCACCTCTATAACCAAACTCTGATTTGGCCCCATCTATATCCCAATGTTTTATTGCTTTATTTGATGGATCATTTTCTATTGCAAATAAATGCTTAGGATTATTAATATCAGTAATGTCCAATGCAAATATTCCATGACCACCCGCACCAATACCACTTATAAGAACAGTTCTCCATCTTGGATTGTCAGTGCTATCATTTGGAGTATCGTCTATGTAAATATCTTTAACAACTGGTGATCCATCAATTCCATAAATTGCATTTGTTGAATTAGCTTTGCTTGATGGAACTCTTTCAAAATTACCGTGTAAAACTGGAGGTATATATCCCCAAAGCTCTTCACCATCAGAAGTTTTAAATGCATGTAATATTCCATTATTAGCACCGCCTATAATGACTTCAGTTCTAGTTCTACAAGGACCTCCGCAGGAAGATCCATTTTTAAAATTATTATAATTCTTTTGTGATCTATAATAAGCATCTGTTTTTTGAAAATTTGCATTTCCAGTATCTGCCGTTGACGCTTCAGGAGCTCCCACAGCAATTAAATCGGAATGATATATGTCGGCAAGTTTATGTATAGATTCTGTTTTGTTATTGTCTGCGTCCTGATCATAAGTATCAACACCTCTTATAAAGTTAATTAAATTGTCAACTTCAGTGTCTGTTGGTGATTGACTAGGAAATAAAAGTGGTTTTAACTCATCTCTGTTGCTTGTAGTAAAATTATTAGTACCAGTAGAACTTATCCCTGTTGTCCAAATACTTCTTGAAGATGCTTTTTTACTATTTAGTTTGTCTGCGGCATCCCACTGGACTGCACCAAATGAACCATTAGAGTTTAACTTATATTTTTTAACACTTCCTTTCCATTGTTTATTTTTTTCATATTCAAACGTTGCTTGATAAATAAAATCACCTTTTGATACATCTGACATTACGGCAGGAGTTGTAAAAGTTAGTCGTCCTGAAATTGCTTGTTTTATAGCATCAGTAAGTTTTGCTAATAATTGAGTTTCATTATCTGCATATAATGGAGAAGTTGTTCCACCTTTTTGAGCTAAAGTTTTATAATTATTATTTGCACCCCCTAAGGCAAAACCAACTGCAAATGTTTTTATATTATATGTATTGTTAAGTTGATTTGCCACTGAAAGAACTGAATTATGACTACCCCAATAACCATCGCTAATAACAATTAAATAATTCTGTGAACAACTCTTATTCCAATTTGCAACCTGTCCGCTTGTAAAATAGTTTCTAGCAGTATTCATTGCTAGTAATAAATTAGTACCACCTCCTGCTCTTTCACTATCAATTGTTCTATAAATTTGCTTTGCTCCATTATCACTTATCTTAACTCTTATTCTTGCATAACTTCCCCATGCCATTAATCCAAAATTTGCACCAGAGGTTAAATCAGTATTTGAAACAATTTTTTTAATAACTTTTTTAGCAGCATCTAATCGGGAACCTGAGCCGCCTCCATAGGTTGCCGTTTCTGTTAAACTTGTATCGTATTTTCGAACTGCATAATTATAAAAATCAGTTACATAAATATTATCGCTGCTATCAATATGCATTCCATAAGGATATCTAAATCCTGATGAAGTTGAGTAAGATCCAGTTTTTGCTTGATAGGAAAACGATGAGTTAAATTTTTGAATTCTATGACCATTTAGATCAGTTGCATAAATATTTCCACTACTGTCATACACAGCGTCCGTTGGTCTTCTAAAGCCTCCATTATTTCCAGTATAGCTACCTGTTACATATGGATTGGAAGAAGCTGAATTCTGTGAATAGCCCATAGAACCTCCTCCACAACTACTTCCTGAAATATTAAATTCTACTAATTTATTTCGATCATAACCAGAAATTAATAATTTTGTTCCATTGCTATTATAAGACATGCCCCATGGGTAAAACATCATTGATGTAGCCATACTCATACTGCTACAAGTATATAAATAGTCTACGTGATGATAAGTTATATAAGAATTCCCTCCATAAGTTTGCCCAAAACCTACATGCATATTATTACTTCTAACTGCAATACTTACAGGATAGTTATACCTTGTTGCGGATGTTCTTTCGCATTGACCAGTTAAAGAAAGTTTTACAATTCTATGATTATAAGTGTCCGCTATATAAATTTTATCATTATAAATTGTAAACTGTCTTGCATAATTCCATCGATTACAACTATTTCCACGTCCCCCAAAACTTCTTTTATAAACACCAGAACTATCAAAAACTTTTATTCTATTATTGTAATATTCCATTACATAAACATTTCCTGAGCTATCAGTTGCAACATCAAGAGGGTAATAAACTTGAACAGAACTATAAAGTTTTGCACTCATGCTTCCTGAATTATCAATCATAATTAATATATTGGCTGGGATATCAGACGTACCTGTGCCTGGAGGTGGATTTTTAGCTTGTGCTTGAAAGCTAAAAAAAGTCAAAAATAGAGAAATAATTATTGTTGTAAGTCTAACCATTCTCCTACTTTCTTATTGTATTCCTGCATAGCATATGAATTGAGTTTACTTGTAATATCTATAATTTCTGCATGACCATCGTGAATATTTGTTCTAATATATTCAATGGTGTCATTGCCTGAATCCCAAGCATAACTTCCACGCCATCTTGTTTTTGGCAATCCTTCTGGAAGATTAAATTTTCCATATTTGCCCATTGCATAATCCATAAGTTTGCTATCTTCCATGTTGGGTCTATAGAGTTGAATTCTAGATAGTTTATTTTCTATATATAAATAAATAACAGTTGTTCCATAAAGACTTTGATCAGTTTTACATAAATCTTCTATTGGAATAATTAAACTTTCACCTCCAAATTGATCTGGCATTAAAAGTGGTGGAAGTGGTTCAATTTTAACTTTTTCTTTTGGATCACCAAAGTTTGAAATTCTAAAATTACAAGCTGAAGCTATTGAGTTAAAAATAAATAAAAAACTGATTATAAAAAAAATAATTTTTCTCATTGATTTGCCAGTGTAACCACTGCCTCTAATGCTACAATTTTATTATTTTGACTTCTGCACTTTGTTTTAGATCCATCACAACCACATGAATGTATTGTATAATAATTTTTATTAGTACCAGGTTTTTTTTTTGGATTATCAGTGTAACCATTATGATCTGGGGTATAAGTTATAAAATATTCAAAACTAAAGTTAGATAATCTAGTTTGCTCATCTCCAGATGTTGAAATAACTTCACTTAAATTTTTAATTTGAAGCATTTCTCCACTACTGCCAATAATTGTTTTAACAGATGGATCTCTTAAATTTGGAAAAAGATTTGGTTTACAATATTTAAGTTTACTATATGGATTTGCTGACCCTCTTGATAAGTTGGTTTGAGAAGCAAGTAATTTTTTAGCGTGAGATATTCCACTTTCAGCAGCATAAAATGCTTGTTGACTAAAATCTTTTTCATTATTAGCTCTTATATCACCTGCAGAAATTGAAACTAATGTAGCCCCCATTAGAGTCATTACTACCAAAAGTAACAAAGCGACTGGTAATGCAAATCCTTTTTGATTATTTTTCATTTATTGTATCCTGTTCCAACTCCAATACTTTGGCCTGATGAAGCAATCTTAACTTGAGGAATTGCTAGATTCCTTGTGTGAACACTTACAAAAAAAGTTTCTCTATGATATTTGTCTCCAGATATAGTTATATCGCTTCCATAAGGGCTTTCACCATTTTGAATTCTTATTTTTCTATCTTTTTTATAAACTTCTTTTGGCGATCTCACAGTTAAATAGACTTCAACAGTATGAACTTTCTTCATATTTTGAATACTTTTAGTTTGTCCACCGCTAGCATTTTCAAGATTGCTACAAGAAGTACAAACTGGAAAAACTACATTCCCATCAATATCTTTTGGAATTATTTGAAGATCTTCTACATATGGAACCAACATTACTTCATCAACAACCATATTGTAATTTCTTGACCAGGCTGGGCATCCTCTGGATGGGTCATGCCCTATAAAGTTAATTACTACATCTCTCACAAGATAATATTGTCCTTTGTCCGGGCTATTATCTTGGTATTGCTTTAATTCGTACTTTATTCTTTTATGGTCTTTGGCTGATACTGAATAATAAGCTTGAAAAGCATCTGATTGTTTATGTTTTCCTGCTCTTGCATTTCTTTTGTCGCCGTGAGTAATTCCAATCAAAAATTGATTAATATTATTAGCATTAAATTTCATGCAATTTTTACTTTCAAAATCTACATGATAATAACCTGTGTTTCTAAGATCTGATGCAATGAGTGAAAGTGCTTCTCTAGCTGATTTACTTATTGCTGCTTTTTGTGAAACTGAGGCATAAGATTTACTAAAATAATTATAAGCTGAAAATGCAGCAATTACAGATATCATACCTATAACAATTGCAACTAAAGTTTCTGTTAATGTAAAACCTAAATTTTTATTTTTCATTTAACTAAAACTCCTAAATACTTTTTTCTTTTAGGTTTGTTTTTATTATTTAAACCTCCTGTAAAAAAATTCACTCTTCCAGCACCGTTGCTTACATAAGTTTTTTTAGAATCTGCGCTAACACATTTAGGTTTTTTATCTTTATAGCCAGAACCTCTATCAAATTTTATAAAGTTTTTTTCTTCAAATTTATTTCTCCATTTATCTTTATTTTTTTTATAAAGATTAGATCCTCCTTTGGCATTATAATTGCAGCCACTTTGATTAAATCCTGTATAATTTGAAACATTATTTAGATCACCGATCATATCCTCTAAAACCATTTCAGATAAAAAATTTAGTTTATTTCTTTCCAAAGACCGATCCATTGCATTAATTGAAAAAGATGAAAGTTGAAGCATGGCAATAAAACCTATGCCTATAATTACAAGACAAAATAAAGACTCTAATATTGATATTCCTTTTATGTTTTTTTTATCCATCAATTTTGTTCCATTTGTCTTTTTTCTTGTTGTACTTATAAACTTTAATATTAACATATTGATCCCAAACAATTCTGTACATTATTTCATGTTTTGCATTTTCTTTACAATTTTGAGCTGTTGAATAATTTTTAGAGCAAAATAAATAATAATCATGATATTTCCCTGTTGATGGGTCTCTAACACTGACATTTTTTGGATTATTGTTTTCGTGTCTTATAGTACCGTCTTTAGTTATACAAATTAAGGAAAAATGTTTAGGAGATGGATGATTTGTGCTTGGATAAACGTGTGAAGCACTATCATTATTTCTAGATCCTATTTCAAGATTTGGAATTTTAGATGTATCTTGAGCAGTGCCTGATTGTTGATATCTACAAACTCTATTAACTTTAAAATAATTATTTTGATCAAATTGTTTATACGTATAATTAAAGTTTTCGTTACTCATTATAAAAGTATGCACTCTTGTGTTTAAAGCAACTTGCAACATTCCATATTTACCACTTGCAACTTCAGATTTTCTTTCATTAATATAAGCGATAACATCGTAAACATCTTTTTTGACTGCTCTGTCATCAATCCATTTTGAAATGTTTGGGTAAGCGATTACCGTAAAGATTCCTAGAATTCCAATAACAACTAAAAGTTCTAAAAGTGTAAACGCTTTAACTGTTTTTTTCGGCATTTGAAATAACTCCTGTGCCAATTAAATCTTCTATTGATTTCTCCATTGTCATCATCCCTTCTCTTTGGGCAGTTTGCATAACACTTGGAATTTGATGAATTTTTGCTTCACGAATTAAATTTTTGATTGGTGCGTTACAAACCATTACTTCAAAGGCACCAATTCTGCCTGAACCATCTTTTTTCTTAAATAATTTTTGTGTAACTACCATTTTTAATGACTCTGCAATTTGAGCTCTTATTTGTCCTTGTTGTTCAGGAGGAAAGACATCAATTATTCTATTTATAGTGTTTGGTGCTCCACTTGTGTGTAACGTTCCAAATACTAAGTGTCCCGTTTCTGCAGCAGTTAATGCCATACCTATTGTTTCAAGATCTCTCAGCTCACCAACTAAAATTACATCTGGATCTTCTCTTAATGCAGCTTTAAGGGCATGAGCAAAACTTTCAGTTTGTTTTCCAACCTCTCTTTGAGAAACAATGCTTTTTTTATCTTTATGAATAAATTCAACTGGATCTTCTATGGTTATAATATTTGACTGACGTGACTCGTTTATTTGATTAATAATTGCAGCAAGAGTTGTTGATTTTCCAGAACCTGTTGGGCCTGTAACTAAAACTAATCCCTTATGGGTATCTAATAATTCAAATAAAATTGGAGGAAGACTTAAATCGTCCATTAAAGGAACTTTTGACTCTATTCTTCTTAAAACAGCCGCTGTTCCATTCAAAGTCTTATAAAAATTTGCTCTAAATCTTAATTCACCAAGCATGACCGCAGTATCAAGTTCATTTTTAGAATTAAATCTTTTTATATCTTCTTCAGAACAATTTTTCTTTAAAAGTTCTTCTATATCTTTTTCTTCAATTTTGCTATTTGGTTCAATATTTATATCTCCAAGTATTCTACAGGCAATATCTGAACCACCTCTTAAATGAAAATCAGAGATATTTTTATCTTTATTTGCTAATTCTGTAATTTTTTCTAACATTTATAAATTTATTATAATTGAAATTTAAATTTAAATAATAATTAAATTTAATAAAAAATTACCAGTAAAGTAATAAATTACTGAGGAAATGACTATATAGGGTCCAAAGGGTATCTGTGTTTTCAAATCCTTAGAATTATTTAAAAGAGAAGGAATCACTGAAATTAAACCCAATATAGCAGATAAAAATAATATAAAAAAAACAGCTTGCCATCCAAAAAATAAACCAATTGCTGTCATTAATTTTGCATCACCAAAGCCCATTGCTTCTATATTTTTAAACTTTTTATAAAGAAAAATTATAAACCAAATTATTAGATATCCAGACACTCCACCAATAATTGATTGGCCAAAATCATATGTAAAATTAGATTGAAAATTAGGAATAAAGTTTTTAAAAATTCCCAACCCTATTAATGTAAAATTTAGTAAATCTGGAATTATAAAATGCTTTAAATCAATAAAGAAAATAATTAATAATATTATTACTAAAGTTTGAAGAAAAATTATTTCAAAATAATTACTATAATTTAAAAATAAATATACAAAACTAATTCCTGAAATTAATTCTACTAGTAAATATTTTATTGATACTTCTTTTTTACATTTTCTACATTTTCCAACTAATAAAATAAATGAAATTAAAGGAATGTTATCAAACCAAGCTATTTTTTTATTACAGCTTGGGCAAAATGATCTTCCAGAAATAATTTGTTTATCTAATGGTAAACGGTAGATACATACATTGGCAAAACTACCTAGTATTAATCCTAAAGAAAAAATTAATATTGAATAATAAATAGTCAGAAAATTATAAATTTATAATTGCAGCTAAGCTAATAAATCCTTGATAGCAGTAATTAATTAATAATATACTATTTTCATAAACAGCTTGAAAATTATTAGTAAATATTTCTATTTTCATAATTACTCTCCATTTTTTTTAAAATTAAAAAAATTTTTAACACATTCAGGTTTCCAAATTAGATAAAATAAATAAGGAACTAAAGCTGGTATCAAACCAAACCAAAGCCATTCATCCCATTTAAAACTTTTGTCCATTTCAGGACTTTTTATTCCATTCCACCAGGTTAAATAACCAACAATAATAATCCAAAGAAGAGACAGGGTAAGTAAAATTTTTGCCTTTTTCATAATATTCATTTTAATATATCAAACTTATCTTTACCTTTTACAAATTAATCTTATATTTTTAAATTATTATATTCTTTCTTTGGCATAAATTTGACTACTCATAACAATACCAAAACCTATCATTGTTGCTAGCATTGAAGAACCTCCATACGACATGATAGGCAATGGAGATCCTACTATTGGAAGTAAGCCTAAAACCATAGACATATTTACAGTTATATAAATAAATATTGCAGAACCAAAACCATAACAGAAAAATTTTGCAAAAAAATTTCTTGATAAAGATCCAATTCTTATAATTCTAAAAATTAAAACTGCATAAATTATCAGCAACAAAAGAGAACCTATGAATCCAAATTCTTCAGAAAATAATGTGAAGATAAAATCTGTGTGTTTTTCTGGTAAAAATTCTAAATATCCCTGAGTTCCTTTTAAAAAACCTTTCCCTGAAATGCCACCGGATCCGACAGCAATTTTTGATTGAATAATTTGATAGCCTGCACCGAGAGG
>CABXCB010000020.1 GCA_902510635.1 uncultured Pelagibacteraceae bacterium | reverse complement strand
CACTATCAGAGTTTATAATTTTAAATGGAGATGTCTCAATATCTTTTTTTACTGTTGGATCTTCAAAATTTCTACCTATTAATCTTTTAACTGCAAATATTGTATTTTCTGGATTTGTAACTGCTTGTCTTTTAGCAGGTTGGCCAACTAATTTTTCTTCACCTTCAGTAAAAGCAACTACAGAAGGAGTTGTTCTAGCACCTTCAGAGTTTTCCAAAACTTTTGGTTGTGTCCCTTCCATTATGGAGACACATGAATTTGTTGTTCCTAAATCGATTCCTATTACTTTGCTCATAATTTACTTTCTTCCTTCATATATGTGTTATTTACAATTCTACAAGTTACTAAAAAATCTAATTTTCATTAGATTTTAATTGATTTTCCTCACTTTTTTGATCATTCTTCAAATTTTTTTCACTATCGTCTATTCTTTTTGAAACTGCTACCAACGCAGGTCTTAATAATCGATCTTTCATCATAAAGCCTTTTTGAACTTCCTGTACCACAGTTCCAGGCTCTTTGTTATCATCTTCGATTTCTAGCATTGCCTGGTGTAAGTTAGGATCTAATTTTTGATCAATTGATTTTATTTCTTCTATATTATTTTTTTTTAAAATCGATATCATATCTTTTTGAATTATATTTAAATGTTCAACTATTTTTTCTAACTCTTTAGAATTTTTTAAACTTTCATCGTTTTCCAATGCAGTTTTTGATCTTTCAAGATTATCTATTAAATTTAAAGTTTCTCTTGCCAATGAAAAACCTCCATAATCTAGCGCATCTTCTTTTTCTTTTTCAAATCTTCTTCTTTGATTTTCAATTTCAGCATAGGCCCTAGCAAGTCTGTCTTCTAGCTCTTTTATTTTATCATTAGGATTTAAATCCTTTTCCTTTTTGGGAGCGTCATTATTGTCTTTAACTTCTTCCATATTATCATTATTAGGATTTTGCTTTTCTTCTTTGTCCATAATCTTGTATATGGTAAGGAAAATGATAATTTCTAGATGAAAAAAGAAAAAATATTAAATTTATTTATAGGATCAAATAATCAAGGCAAAATAAAGGAAATAAAGGATTTATTACCTAAAAAAATAGAAATTTTAACACCTAAAAATTTCAATTTAAGTAGTCCAATTGAAAATGGAAAAACCTTTGAAGAAAATTCATTTATAAAGGCTAAATTTTTCTCAAAAAAAACAAAAATGATTTGCCTCTCTGATGACTCTGGTCTTGAAATTGATAGTTTAAATAAATTACCAGGAATTTATTCTGCAAGATGGAGTGGAAAAAAAGATAATTTTAATTTAGCGATAAAAAAAGTCTATCGAGAATTAAAAAAAAATAACTTGAATTGGAATCAAACAAAGCAAACTGCAAGATTTATTTGTGCTTTAACAATTTATTGGCCAGATAATAAATTTGTAAGTGTTCGTGGTACGATCGAGGGAACTATAGCCAAATTTAAAAAAGGCAATAATGGTTTTGGCTATGATCCTATATTTATACCTTTAAATAAAAAAATTACTTTTGGACAAATGAAGTCAAAAGAAAAATATAAAATTGATCATAGAATAAGAGCTTTTAGAAAGATTAAAAAATTTTTTTAAAATTGTTATTTTCTGCTACGTAAAAATTTAATATGTGACTTATTTTGTTTTTATCAATTTCAAATATTCCTATTTTACCTTTAAATTTATTTTTCTTATAAAAAATTTTATTATCAACAACAAAATTATTTTTATATAATAAAAAATATACCAAACCTACTAAGTCAAAGCTCAGGAAGGATATTTGATTAGGATATTCATTGTAGATTTTGAAGTATTCGGAAACAAAATTGTCATAATTTTTTTTATTTATTGAAGGAAAATATATTGGTTGGAGATTTTCTTCTTTAAGTATTGACTTATCAAACCATTGATTAAGAGTTATATAATTAACTCTATTTGAAGATATATCGGTATATAAAAGCGATGTAGTAACACTTTTTAAACTTTCATCAAAATCTGCAATAATAACAGAGTCAAAATTAATTCCTCCTAGAGTGTCTTTTTTTTCTAAAAAAGTAATTTTCTTTTCTTTATTTGGATCATTAGAATCCTCTATTCTTTTTATTTCATCTTTTAAATTTTGTTTTCTCTGAGGGTATCTTGTTAATTTTTCTATCTGTGACGTCAAAATTGTTGGATCTGAATCGTAAATAAATTTATCTTTTAACTTTATTTTTGTTTTTTTAACTGCATCTTCGATTTCACCTTTAAAATCTGAGTTTGGAATCAATAAAATACTCCTTTCTAGTTTAGAAAGTTCTTGAAACTTTTTTATAGCATTTAATTGTGAAATTGCATTTATTCCTCCACTGATAACATTTTTAGGATTATTTATATTTGTATTTGATAGAGATAAAAATGTTACTTCACTCAATTCATCTAAATAAATTAAATTTTTATTAAATATTGGTCCTATGATTATTTTTATTCCTAACTCATGTAGTTCTTTAGAAACTTTTAAAGTTGTTTCAGGATCAGATTTGGTATTTCTTGGAATAATTTCTATATTTAAATTATCAATTTTATTTATTGCTAGCCTTACTGCTTTAAGCACTGAATGACCGATATCACTATATTCTCCTGATAAAGGAACAATTAAGCCTATTTTGATTTTTTCATTAGCTGAACTTTGGTAAATATTAAGTACTAAAAGTGAAACTGTAAAAATAATAAATTGAATAAATTTTTTCATTTTAATGTTAATATTATAATCAATTAAAATAATGAATCTACAAACTGACTCAGAAAATTATAACTTTAAATATGGTTTATATATTGTTTCTACACCTATAGGAAATTTAGAAGATATTACCTTAAGAGCACTAAAAGTATTAAAGAAATCAGACTATATTTTGTGTGAAGATACAAGAGTTTCAAGGAAATTATTATCAAAATATCAAATTAAATCAAAATTAATTTCAAATCATAAATTTAATGAAAAAAAAAATCTCAAAAAAATTATTGATATTTTAAAGTCAGATAAAATTGTGTCTTTAATATCTGATGCTGGGACCCCTACTATTTCTGATCCAGGAAATATACTTATTAAAGAATGTATAAATAACAAAATAAATTTAATTTCTATTCCTGGTCCATCAGCTTTAATTGCAGCCTTTTCAATCAGTGGTTTTTCAGATAAACTTTATTTTTATGGCTTTTTTCCTGAAAATAATTCAGAGATAAAACAAAATTTTGAAATTTTATCTAAATTAGATAGTTCGATTGTATTTTTTATTTCAGCAAAAAAATTTAATAGATCTATTGGTGTAATTAAAAAATACTTTTTAGATAGGGAAATTTTAATTTGTAAAGAAATAACCAAATATTATGAAGAATACTTTAGGTTTCAAGTAAAAGAATTAGATAAAAATAATATAAGTTTAAAAGGAGAAATTACTTTAGTCCTTTCAAAAAAAAGAATATTTAAAAAAGTTTCGAATAATTTGAACGAATCTGATAAAATAAAAATAAAAAAACTAATTAAAAAACTTAGTATTAAAGAAATTGTAGATTTGATTAAGGATGAAAGAAAAATATCTAAAAGAGAAATTTATAACTATTGTTTATATATAAAAAATGAAAAATAAATTTTCTAAGATTTTATTAATTCTAGTTTTACTAAATGGTTGTGTAGGAGCTTCTTCCAAAGGTGTATTTGGAACAGGTGTTACAGTTGCATTGGACCCAAGAACATTGGGAACTCAAATTGATGATGGAATTATGGATAAGAATTTAGATGCAAAATTGATATTAATGAATAAAAATTATCTTTTAAGTGTAAGTACTCAAGTATTAGATGGTAGAATTTTTATTACTGGAAAAGTCGATAATCCAGAAGAAAAACTAAAAATTACTAAATTAGCCTGGGAAATAGAAGGAACAAGATCAGTTAAAAATGACTTAAAAATAAAAGAGGAATTTAATTTTAAACAATCTGCAAAAGATGTTTTAATAACATCGCAATTAAGAACTGCTATAATTTTTAATAAAAAAATTAAATCAGCTAATTATAGTTTAGATACTTACAAAAAAAAAATTTATATTTATGGAATAGCTGAAACTAAAGAAGAACAATCTTTAGTTATAGAAGAAGCAAAACAAATTCTTGATGTTGAAGATGTAATTTCTAGTATTCTTTTGGTAGAAGACTTAAGAATTCAAAAAAATTAATTTTTTTTTTTATAATCAATCACACTTGCCGAATATGCTGCAACTGAAGCAAGATTTAAAATATCTGAGGTTGATGATCTTAAAGGAGCAATTTCTATTGCCTCACCAAGACCAATTAGCAATGGTCCAATAACTTTTGCACCACCTAAAGTTTTCATAATTTTGTAAGAAATTGCTGCACTATGTTGTCCTGGCATAATTAGAACATTAGCCTTTCCAACTATTTCAGAAAATGGATAAAGTTCTTTGTATTCTTCGTTTAAAGCTACATCGGGCTGCATATCTCCATCAAATTCAAAATTTACTTTTTTTTGTTTTAATATATTTACAGCATCTCTTATATGTTTTGTTCTACTGGTTATTGGTTGTCCAAATGTAGAATGTGATAAGAAAGCAATCTTAGGATTAAATCCAAAAAGTCTAACTACTCTTGCGGAAGATATAGCAATTTCTGCCATTTGAGCTGATGTTGGATATTCATGAACTGAAGTATCTCCAATAAATACAGTTCTACCCTTGTTTACCACCATATTTAGACCAAACATAATTTCCCCAGGTCTTGAATCAACAACTTTAAGAATTTTATCTAAAGATTGACCATATCTTCTTGTATTTCCTGTAACCATAGCATCAGCATCACCACAGGAAACCATACAAGATCCCCATGCCACTCTATCATTTCGTATTAGTTTATCACAATCTCTTTCTAATAAGCCTTTTTCCCTATGCAATTTTTTAAAAATATATTTTGAGTATTTTTCTCTTTTTTCTTTAATTGTTGAGTTTACAATTTCAATATCAAAATTTTCTCCATATCCAATATCTTTAAGTCTTTCTTTCACTACTTTTTCCTTAGCAACTAAAATTGGAATTCCCAAACCACTTTTTTTAAATGATATAGCTGCCTTTAATGTATTTTCATCTTCTCCATCTGCAAATACAATTCTTTTTTGAGTTCTTTTGATTTGAGAATTAATTCCTTGCATGATTGTTACTGATGGGTCTAACCTTTGTTTTAGTTGATCAGTATAAGTATCAAAATTTTCAATTTTTTTTCTTGCTACTCCACTTTTAATAGCAGCTTTTGCTACTGCTACTGGAATTACGCTTATTAATCTTGGATCAAATGTAGATGGAATAATATAGTCTTTTCCATAAACTGGTCTATCACCACCCATAGCAGCAACTACTTCATCAGGCACTCTTTCTCTGGCCAATGAAGCTATTGCATTTGCTGCAGCAACCTTCATCTCTTCGTTAATTGTTTTAGATCTTACATCTAATGCTCCTCTAAAAATATATGGGAATCCAATAAGATTATTAACTTGATTAGGATAATCAGATCTTCCAGTTGCAATTATTGCGTCCTTTCTTACTTGTTCTACTTCTTCAGGTGTTATTTCTGGATCAGGATTTGCACATGCAAATATAATTGGATTCTTTGCCATTTTTTTTACCATACTTTTTGACAAAATACTCTTAGAAGATAATCCTAAAAAAACATCAGCACCATCAATAGCTTCATCTAAATTTCTTTTTTTTGTTTCAATTGCATGAGTAGATTTCCATTGATTAAGATTATCTCTGCCTCGGTATAGAACACCTTTACTATCAAGCATTATTATATTTTTTTCTGGTACACCAGTATTTTTTAATAAGTTTGTACAAGCTATAGCTGAAGCGCCAGCTCCATTAACAACTACTTTAATTTTTTTTAATGATTTTTTTGAAATATCAAGTGCGTTAATAAGTGCAGCAGTAGTTATTATTGCTGTACCATGTTGATCATCATGAAAAACAGGAATATCTAGTATTTCTTTTAGTTTTTCTTCAATAACAAAACAGTCAGGTGCTGCTATATCTTCTAAATTTATTCCACCAAAACTGCCTGCAATGTTTTTAATACTTTTAATAATTTCATTTGGATCTGAGGAATCAATTTCAATATCAATAGAATTTATGTCAGCAAATCTCTTAAATAATACTGCTTTACCTTCCATTACGGGCTTAGATGCCAATGCACCTAAATTACCCATTCCAAGAACTGCAGAACCATTACTTATTACAGCAACCAAATTTCCTTTGCTTGTATAGTCATATGCGGCATCTGGATTTTCTGATATTGCTCTAACAGGTGCTGCAACACCTGGAGAATAAGCCAAAGCCAAGTCTCTTTTAGTTGTCATAGGCTTTGAAGGAATTATCTCAATCTTGCCTGATTTATTACTATTATGAAATTCTAAAGCTTCTTTATCAGAATAATGTTCAATTTTATTTTTTTTCATTTTATGTAATTAGATATACAAATGGAGCAAATTTAAGACTAATATGATTTATGAACCTAATTAAGTCAACTGGTACATTTAGTTTCTTTACTTTAATTAGTAGATTATCAGGATATTTACGCGATATATTAATTGCAATATTCTTAGGAGCAGGCCCAATTGCAGATGCTTTTTTTGTAGCCTTTAGAATTCCCAACACTTTTAGAAGATTATTTTCAGAAGGAACATTTAATGCAGCTTTTGTTCCTAGCTACTCTTCTGAATTAAACAAAAGTAAAAAAAAAGCAGAATTATTTGCAAACAATATTTTTAATATTCTTTTATTATCATTACTTGGAATTATTTTTATAATAGAAATTTTTATGCCGTACTTTGTTGCGTTAATTGCACCAGGATTTAAAGAAAACTCAGAAAAATTAGAAATTGCAATTAATCTTACAAGGATAACATTTCCATTTTTATTGTTTGTTAGTTTGTCATCTTTTTTTTCAGCAATATTAAATTCTCATAATAAATTTGCAGCTGCATCTGCAACTCCAATTATTTTAAATATAATTTTAATATTAGTCTTACTATTTGGAAAATTCTTATCTGATAAACTTGTTTATTATATATCTTATGCAGTTACTTTTGCTGGACTAATTCAACTAATTTTTTTAATTTTTTTTGTTAAAAAATATTTTGTTCCAAAAATTTCTTTTAAGTTCAAAAGTAAAAAAAAAATAAAATTATTTTTTAAAAAACTATTTCCCAGTATTTTTTCTTCTGGAGTTACACAAATAAATATTTTAGTTGGAACAATAATTGCTTCTTTTCAAGCAAATGCAGTATCCTACCTTTATTATGCTGATAGAATTTATCAAATAAATCTAGCTATTGCGGGGATTGCAATTGGTACAGTTTTACTTCCAAGCTTATCAAAGTATATAAATAATAAAAACAATACTAAAATTAATCTTATTCAAAATAAATCTTTAGAGCTAAGTTTATTTTTAAGCTTGCCTGCTTCAGCAGCCTTATTAATAGCATCTGAACAAATTACTTCAGCTTTATTTGGATATGGATCATTTGATTTAAATAGCGTTAAAAACTCGGCACAAGCATTATTTTATTTTGCTTTAGGCTTACCTGCATTTGCATTAATAAAAGTCTTTTCTAGTTTTCTATTTGCAAGACATAATACCAAAACACCTTTTTACTTTTCAATATTTTCTGTTTTGTTAAATATTTTTATAAGTGTTTATTTTTTCAATAAAATTGGGTTTATCATAATACCAATTGCAACAACTGTATCTTCTTGGTTTAATACTTTTTTACTTTTATTTTTTTTAATTTCAAAAAAGTATTTTTTATTTGATAGAAGTTTCCCAATTAAATTTTTAAATATATTTTTAGTGAGCTCATTCTGTTCATTAATATTTTACAAACTAATTCAAAATTTTAATGAATATTTAATTTATGAAAGTGATTACAAATTATTAACTATAATTTTGTTAGTGATTACTACAATTTTAATTTATATAGTAACTTCAATAGCCACTAAAGCTTTCAAAATTTCAGATATTAAATTAAAGTATTAAAAATGAAAAAAAAAATTTTTTCTGGAGTTCAACCAACTGGAAATTTACATTTAGGAAATTATTTAGGTGCAATTAAGAATTTTGTAGCACTACAAAATGAAAAAGATAATGAATGTGTTTATTGTGTTGTAGATTTACACGCAATTACTATTAAACAGGATCCAAAGATTTTAAAGGCAAATATCAGAGAAACAACAGCTGCCTTTCTTGCTAGCGGATTAGATTATAAAAAAAGTATTATTTTTAATCAGTCTTTAGTGCCCTCTCATTCTGAAGGTTCATGGATTTTAGGATGTATTGCACGGATGGGATGGTTAAATCGTATGACGCAATTTAAAGAAAAAGCTGGCAAAGATAAAGAAAAGGCAAGTGTTGGTTTATATATCTATCCAATACTTATGGCTGCTGATATTTTATTGTATGATTCAACTCATGTACCTGTTGGAGAAGATCAAAAACAACATTTAGAATTAGCTAGAGACATCGCTCAAAAATTTAATTTAGACTTTGATGCTCCTGATTTTCTTAAAGCTCCAGAGCCATTAATACAAAAAAATTTTGCTAGAATTATGAGTTTAAAAGATGGAACAAAAAAAATGAGTAAATCTGATCCTTCAGATTTAAGTAGAATTAATTTAACAGATAAAAAAGATGAAATAATAAATAAGATAAGAAAAGCCAAAACTGATAATTCACCTTTACCTTTAGATGATATAAAATTAAATGAAAGACCTGAAGTTGAGAATCTTCTAGGAATTTATTCTAGCCTAAATAATCAAACATTGTCCAATTCAATAAATGAATTTGGGGGAAAAAATTTTTCTGAGTTTAAACAAAAACTCTCGGATCTTGTTGTTGAAAAAATTTCTCCAATATCTGATGAAATCAGTAAATTGAAAAAAGATAATAATTTTATAGATAAAATTTTGCAAGAAGGTGCTGAAAAAGCTGATATAATTACTTCTAAAAAGGTCAAAGAATTAAAAAGAATTATTGGTTTTTAAATCTAAATACTTTAATTTTTAAAAATAATAACTATATAAGAATTATGTTTGTACAAACTGAAATTACACCCAATCCAAATTCCTTAAAGTTTTTGCCAGGTAAAAAAGTCTCAAACGATATACCAATTGAAGTAACTGATAAAAGTAAAAGTAGTAACGAATTAATTAGAAATATTTTATCTATAAATGGTGTAACTGGAATTTTTTTATCAAATAACTTTTTGTCAGTTAATAAAGATGAAAAAATTGAATGGGAAGATTTAAAACATATAATAATTTCATTTATTAATGATTATTATTCAAATGGTAATGAGATTGTAATTGATAAAGAAAGCAAAAGTTTTTCAAATGTAAATTTATCAGAAATTGAAAAAAAAATTATAAATATTTTAGAAACAAAAGTAAGACCTGCAGTTGCTAGAGATGGTGGAGATATAAAGTTTAAAGACTTTAAAGATGGTGTTGTAACAGTTAACCTTCAAGGTAGTTGTTCAGGCTGTCCCAGTTCAACTATGACTTTAAAACAAGGGGTGCAAAATCTTTTATGCCACTATATTCCTGAAATAAAAGAAGTAATTGCTATCTAAAAAAGAAAAAGAATCGAATATAATGAATTTATGGATAATTTTAAAAAATTAAATATTCAAACAATTAAAAAAATTCTTCAAAAAAAAGGATACAAAGTTTCTAAAAAACATGAAAGTTTTTTGAGTCTTTATTATACAACACTTGCAAGTATATTCTTGATTTTATTTTTTTATTCAGTTCCTCCAGTTGTAAATATTTCTTCAAAATTTTTTAAAAAAAATAAAATTATTGTAAATACATCTAATAAAAATTTTAATAGAGTTTTAGAAGGCAAGCAAGTTGAAATAGATAAAAGTAATGAAAGTGATGAAGTAAATTATAAAGGATTATTCCTTGATATTTTAAATTTTGATATAAATGAAAAAGATACAGTTAGATTAAGCGCTTCAACATTAAATCAATTGTTTAAAGATGAAAACTATGATTTGGAAGATATTAGAAAAAATAAATTGGTTAAACCAATAAATATTGATCTTCTACCTAGTGAAATTAAATCAATAGAAAACGTTAAGAAAAGAAAAGAATTATTTATACAAATAGTTTTACCTTTAATTTTAGAAGAAAATAAAAAAATTAAAATAGAAAGAAAAACATTATTTTCTATTTTAAACAAAAATAGTAATTCGGAAGAAGAAAGAAATTGGTTAAAAAGTAAATTTAAACAATATGGTGTAGTAAGTAGAGACTTAGCTACTTTAAAGATAAGAATGGATGAAATACCAGTTTCTCTGGCAATTGCCCAAGCAGCAAAAGAAACTGGCTGGGGTACTTCTAGATTTGCTCAAGAAGGCAATGCTTTATTTGGACAATGGACTTATGACGGTGAAGGAATAAGACCAGCAGGATCTAGTGCTGAAGATACTCATAAAGTAATGAAATTTAAAATTTTAAAAGCTTCTGTTAGAGCCTATCAAAGAAATTTAAATACTCATTCTAGTTATAAAAAATTCAGAAAAGTTAGGGCAATTCAACGAGATGTTTATGGTTCGCTAAATAGCTTAGAGTTAGTACAATATCTAGATAAATATGCAGAAACAGGTTTTGAATATACTAAAATATTAAAACTAATAATTGAACAAAATAAACTAACTGATTTTGATGATGCTAAAGTTTTACCGAGTAGTGAAAGAGAAAAAAATTTAATTTAATTTTGTTCAATAGAAAATTGGATTCCAAACCATCTCCAACCAATATCATCATTTAGAGAGCAGTTAATTCTGCCTCTTCTAAAATAAAATTTATCTCTAAATTGAATATAAAGTTTATTTTTAATTATATTTAATTTTGATTTATCCCATTTATTTCCCTCATCAGAAAAACAATTAATTTTTTCTAAATTTTTTTGCTCTTCAAAAAATTCTATGACTACTTTAGGTGGGTTATTGTTTTGTAAAATATATTTATCTTCAGGCAAAATATATTTATATTCTAGTGGAAATAAGTTTATTATAAAAGCAAATCTTTTCATATCTCCATATTTTTCGTTAATTGGAAATCTTGCTAATTCATATTTATCTTTATTAATATCAATTAATCCAGAATGTTGTCCAAAAGCAAAATCAAACTTACTAGAGATATATTTCTTTTGTTCCAAACTATGTTCACCAAATGGAAAAGAGAAAAATATTGGATTATATCCAATATTTTTAATAAATATTTTAATTGATGTATCAATATCATTTTTAAACTTATTAAAATTATACTTAACAAGGTATTCGTGTGAATGTGAGTGGTTACCTATAAAAGCAAATTCTTCTTTTTCAATCTCTTTTATTTGGTCCCAGTCCATATAACCGTGCTTACCAACTGCTTCTGTTGAAATAAATAATATAAATGGAATTTTCTTTTTTTTTAAATATGGCCAAGCATACTGATAAAAAGAAGTGAATCCATCATCTATAGTAAGTAAAATTTTTTTATTTTTTTTTGGTGTATTAAAACTTAATTTAAAATCATTTGGATTTATAAAATTAATTTTTTTACTTTCAATTAGATTAATTTGCTTTTTAAAAATTTCCATATTTATATTAGTAGATGGGTATTTATCTTCATTAAATCTATGATACATTATTGAAAGTATACCCTTATCATTTGAATAATATTTGTTATTATCTGCCAATACATTAGAATTTAAAATTAAATTAAATAATATGAATAACTTAATAATAGACGCAGCAAACGATAAAATTTTTTTTATGATCATAGCTGATAACAAATCATATACTAGTGAGTTTAGTAACAATAGAGAAAATTTTGATAAACTAACAATTATGATTGTTAAATTTTTAGAAAATCATCGTTTAAGTATAAAAAATTTAAACAATATATTTGTTAATCAAGGCCCAGGAAAATTTTCTGGAATAAGAGCATCACTTGCTACAGTAAAAGCACTTAGCTTTGCAAATAAAATTGATTTATATGCATTTAATTCTCATCAAGTAACTAGCCAAAATTATGCTGAAATTATTGATTTATTCAATAAAGGTGTGTTAATAAAAAATTTGATAAAACCACAATATTAGAGTTATTATAAAATATGTCAGAAACAATTGAACAAAAATGTTTAGCAAAAGGTGTGAAACTAACAGAGCAAAGAAAAATTATTGCTAGGGTTATGTCA
Organism: uncultured Pelagibacteraceae bacterium; assembly: GCA_902510635.1. GTDB lineage: Bacteria > Pseudomonadota > Alphaproteobacteria > Pelagibacterales > Pelagibacteraceae > Pelagibacter. The sequence goes on along the minus strand of CABXCB010000020.1, from coordinate 2,013 downwards.
AATTCAGAGGATCATCCAGATGTTAATGAGCTATATATCAGAGTTTCAAAATTTGACTCTAAAATTAGTATTGCAACTGTTTATAGAACTGTAAAATTATTTGAAGAAGCAGGCATTATTACAAAACATGATTTTAAAGGTGGAAAAGCAAGATACGAAGAGGCAAGTGAAAGTCATCATGATCATTTAATTGATATCAAAACTGGAGAGATTATTGAATTTGTTGATGACGATATAGAAAAATTACAAAAAAAAGTTGCCGAGAAATATGGTTATAATTTAGTTGATCATAAATTGGAATTATATGGAATCAAAAAAAAATTGTAATTGATGAAAAAAAAAATATTTATTAAGACTTTGGGTTGTCAAATGAATATATACGACTCCAATAGAATTTATGATTCAGTTCAAAGACTTGGTTTTGAAAAAAGTGAAGATCAAAATAATTTAGACTGTTATATTTTAAATACATGTCACATTAGAGACAAGGCAAAAGAAAAAGTTTATCATGAAATAGGAAGAGTTAAAAAATTATATAGAGAAAAAAATAAACCAATTGTTGTTGTTGCAGGATGTGTTGCTCAAGCTGAAAATCTAGAGATGTTAAAAAGAGAACCTTATATAGATATAGTTATAGGACCTCAATCATATCATAAGATAAATGATAAATTAAAAAATTTTATAAAAGGCGATAGAGTAGAAGAAACAGAATTTGATACAGTTACAAAATTTAACTATTTTGATAATATTAAAAATAAAAATAATAAAGTCTCATCATATTTAACTATTCAAGAGGGTTGTGATAAGTTTTGTAGTTTTTGTGTAGTGCCTTATACGAGAGGACCAGAATATTCTAGGCCATTTAAAAAAATAATTTCTGAGGTGGAAAGTTTAATAAAAAATGGAACAAAAGAAATAATATTATTGGGGCAAAATGTAAATGCATACTCTTTCAAAGAAAAATTAAAAGAATATCGAATTTCTGATTTGATTAATAAACTTGAAAGTTATAGTGAATTAAAAAGAATAAGATATACGACATCTCACCCAAGAGATATGACAGATGATTTAATTGAATGTTATTCAACAAGTAAAAAATTAATGCCATTTGTTCATTTACCTATTCAAAGTGGCTCTAATAAAATTCTAAAATTAATGAATAGAAAGCATACAGTTGAAAAATATATAGAAATCTATGAAAAACTAATAAAAATTAATCCAAAGATTGAATTTTCAAGTGATTTTATAATTGCATATCCAGGAGAAACAAAAAATGACTTTAATGAAACTTTAAATTTAGTTAAAAAAATTAAATTTATTAATTCTTTTTCATTTATCTTTAGCCCAAGACCTGGAACAAAAGCTTCAAGTTTAGATCAAATCAACAAAGAGATTGCAAAAGAAAGATTATTAAAAATACAAGAATATTTATTTAAATTTCAGTTAAGAAAAAATGAATCTTTTATTAATAATTTAACAGATGTTTTAGTAGAAAATAAGCTAGTTGGTCAAAAAAAACTATTTGGTAGAAACCAGTATATGAATTCTGTAATTTTTGAAGGAAATAAAAATTTTATTGGAAAAAATTTAAATATTAAAATAGAACATGTTAATCAAAATAGTTTATTTGGCAAAATTGAAAAAAATAATATGAGAGCAGCATAATTGAAAAATATAGCTGAAAAAAACTTTCAATCTGAATTAAAATTTGTTTACTCTGAAAATAATACATTTTAATTTGTGTGTCAGTAGCATTTTGGGCTTCATCTAAAATAGCAAAAGAATTTTTTAATGTTCTTCCTCTCATAAAAGCCAAAGGTGCAATTTCTATGTCTCCAACTTCTATTTTTTTTTGTATCTTTTCAAAATCTAATAAATCATACAAAGAATCATAAAGTGGCCTTAAATATGGATCCACTTTTTCTCTCATATCTCCAGGCAAAAAACCTAATCTTTCTCCCGCCTCTACTGCAGGTCTAGACAATATTATTCTTTCAATTTTTTTATCCAGAA
>CABXCB010000019.1 GCA_902510635.1 uncultured Pelagibacteraceae bacterium | reverse complement strand
GAAAAAATTGATTGTGTAGTTTATGGCTGCACCTCAGGAACCATTGCCGCCGGTTATCAATCTATAGAGAAAAAAATAAAGAAAGCAAAACCTGAAGCTGAAGTTACAACTCCGAGTACAGCATCTATTAAAGCTCTTAAAAAGTTAAATCTAAATAAAATTGCAATTTTTACTCCTTATCCTAAAAAGTTAAATGACGAAGTAATAGATTTTTTTGAAAAAGAAAATTTTCAAATTACATCAAACTCTTATTTTGATATTGCTTCTGACATTGATATTGGAAAAGTAGATCCTAACTATTTATATGATGTTTTGTTAAAAATGGATTTAAAAGATGCAGATGCATTATTCATTTCATGCACAGCTTTACCTGCTTTGTCTATAATAGATAAACTTGAAAAAAAATTGGACAAAATTGTTTTATCAAGTAATCAAGTATTAATATGGGATACTTTAGAAAAAATAGGAGAAAATAATTCAATAAATGGTTTTGGAAAATTATTTTCAAGTAATTAGAAATGTTATTTACAAAAGAAGAATATAAAGAAAGACTAAAAAAAGTTCAAAAATCAATGCAAGAAAAAGGCATTGAACTATTAATTTCTCAAGATACTAACAATATGAATTATCTTACGGGTTACGACGCTTGGTCGTTTTATTATGCTCAGTGCGTAATAGTCCATGTTAATGCAGAGGAACCCTTGTGTTTTGTAAGAGCGCAGGATGCAGGTGGAGCCTACATAAAAACTTATTTAAAAGATGAAAATATTATTGTTTACGATGAAAAATACATCCATGTTTGGCCAATACATCCTTACGATAGATTGATAGAAATTATAAAAGAAAGAAAATGGGATAACCTAAGTATAGGTGTAGAGATGGATAGCCATTATTTTACTGCTTATTCACATGAAAAATTAAAACAGGGTTTGCCTAATGCTAAAATTAGAGATTGTGAGAGATTAGTTAACTGGGTGAGATTAGTTAAATCTGATGAAGAGATTAAGTATATGAAAATAGCATCTCAAATTACTCAACTAGGAATGAAAACTGCATTTGAAGCAATTAATCCTGGAGTTAGACAATGCGATGCTGTTGCAAAAATATATTCAACGTTAATAAGTGGAACCAAAGAACATGGTGGAGATTATTCCTCAATTGTACCCTTGATACCAACAGGCAAAGGAACATCTGCTTCACACTTATCTTGGACAGATGATAAATTTATCGAAGGAGAAGCATCAATAATTGAAATATCTGGAGTATATAAAAAATATCATTGCCCTATGGCAAGAACAGTATTGCTGGGAAAACCTGATCAAAAAAAAATAGATACAATGAAAAGAACAAGAGAAGCGCTACAGGCAGGTATTGATGTAACAAAACCAGGAAATACCGCAGACGATGTAGCTCAAGCATTTTGGAAAGTTTTAGACAAATATGGAATAGAAAAAAAATCTAGAACAGGATATTCAATAGGAATAGGTTACCCACCAGATTGGGGCGAACATACACTTAACATTCAAAAAGGAGACAAAACTGTTTTACAAAAAAATGTTTGTTTTCATATGATTGCAGTAATGCAGTTTGGAGAATGGGGAGTGGAAAGTAGTGAGTCGATTAGAGTTATAGAAAATGGAGCCGAGAATTTTTATAAATTCCCTGATGAATTACATATCAAAGGGTAATGAAAAAAATTTTAGGAATTGTTTTTCTAGGTTTGTTATTAAATACAAGCGCTCATTCAAATAATATTAAAGATTTTAAGATTGAAAACATAAGCATTGGAGACAGTGCTTTGGATTATTATAATGAAATTGTACTAGAGAATGGTGAGTTAGATTGGTTTAATTATAGTTATAAGGAGTTTGCAACCTCACTTGTATCGGGAAAAGGTATTTATGATTGGTTTAAAATTAGTTATAGAAGTGATGATGATAATTTTACAATCGAAGGATTAGTTGGAATAGTAGTAAAAAAAAAATATGATGATGCTGAATGCAATAAGGAATTAGATTCTGCAGCATTAAATATATCAAGATTATTTAAAAATATTAAGCGAAGTAAAAAAAAAATATATAAGGTTGCTTATAATCCAAGAAAAGTTTTTCAAGAAACAAGTCAATCAGGAAAAAGTACAGCAACTATTATTTCGTTTGATTTTAATGACAAAGGAAAAATAATTTTGTCATGTTACAATATGGATAAAGCAACAAATCAAATTGATTCACCTTTAAAAGATATTAATCAATTTGACTCCTTTAGAATTGATATTAGAAGCAAAGTTCTTAAAAATTATTTAGAAAAGGTTTAATAAAATTTATGAAAAAATTAGTACAATTAATTATCCTAAGTTTGTTAATCTTTAGCAATGTCAGCGCTGAAAATAGAGTCAATGAATTAAACAATCTGTTTAAATTGCTTAAAAATAGCAAAAATACAAAGGCTATAGAAATAGAAAATAAAATATGGAAAATTTGGATAACACATCCATCTGAAGATAGAAGAGGATATAGATTAACAGAATTGCTAGCTCAAGGTTCCATATTAATTAATCAGAGAAAATTAAATAAAGCTTATGGACTTTTTTCACAGATAATTTTAGAGGATCCCAAATGGGCTGAGGCTTGGAATAAACGTGCTACTGTTCTTTATATGATGGGCAACTATGAACAGTCTCAAAACGATATAAATGAAGTACTTAAGATTGAAAAAAGACACTTCGGAGCATTATCAGGACAAGGTTTGGTTCAAATTAAATTAAAAAATTATGAAAAGGCTATTGAAAGTTATAAAGAAGTAGAAAAATTACATCCATCAATGGATACACCAAAGGTTATGATTTCACGTATAAAAAAATTAATTAAAGAACAGTCAATATGAAAAATATAGTAAAAACAACTATAAGACGTCATTATTAATTAATCCTTGAATTAATTCATATCTAATGTTTTAAATGTACATGTCTCAAAAAGATAGTTTCGTAAAATTCGAAAAAGTAGATAAAAGTTACGATGGTGAAATATTAGTCGTTAAAGATTTAAATCTTGATGTTCCAAAAGGTGAATTTCTAACTATGTTAGGACCATCTGGATCAGGTAAGACAACCGTATTAATGATGTTAGCTGGATTTGAAACTCCAACAAGTGGAGAAATTTATTTAGATGGAAACCCGATAAGCAGTATTCCTCCAAACAAAAGAGGAATAGGTATGGTTTTTCAAAATTATGCTTTATTTCCTCATATGACTGTAAAAGAAAATTTAGCTTTCCCACTTGAAGTTAGAAAAATGCAAAAATCTCAAATTGATGAAAAAGTTGGAAATGCACTTGCAATGGTTGAATTACAAGACTTTGGGAATCGTATGCCATTACAATTATCTGGTGGGCAACAACAGCGTGTCGCATTAGCTAGATCTTTAGTTTTTGAACCAAGATTAGTTTTAATGGATGAACCACTTGGAGCGCTTGATAAAAATTTAAGAGAGCAAATGCAATATGAAATAAAACATATCCATGAAAAAATTGGAATAACGGTAGTTTATGTAACTCATGATCAAAGTGAAGCTTTAACAATGTCAAATCGTATTGCAGTCTTTAACGATGGAAAGATTCAGCAAATTTCTTCCCCAGATATTTTGTACGAAAAACCAAATAGTTCTTTTGTTGCTCAATTTATTGGAGAGAATAATCAACTAAAAGGAAAAGTTAAATCAATCAATGGAGAAAATTGTATCGTCACCACAGAATCTGGAGATGACATTCATGCTTTAAAAATAAATGTAAATAATAATGGTGATGGTTCTTTAGTTTCATTAAGACCAGAAAGAGTTGCTATTAACTCATCAGAAAGTTTTGAAAATAATTTTGAAGCAAAAGTAAAAGAATTAATATATTTAGGTGATCACATAAGATCTCGAGTAGAAGTTTGTGGAAATGATCAATTCATAGTTAAAATTCCAAATTCTTATAAGGAAGCAAATTTAAAAGAAGGCTCGACAGTCAAACTGTCATGGAAAGCATCGGATTCTAGAGCCCTAGACCTTAATTAGCCTAATAAATTTAGGAAAAATCTATCAAAAAAACTTTTTGCAGTCTTTAAGTAATTATGTTTTACTTTCGTCTTTAAAACTTAAATTAAATTTAATTTAAAGGGGAAAATAAATGAAAAAAGCAATCAAAGTAGCTTTTTTTGGTCTAATCTCAATGGCGTTTGTTGGATCTGCAATAGCAGATATAACTTTCGTTTCTTGGGGTGGTGCTTACACAGCCAGCCAACAAAAAGCTTACATAGACACTTATGACAAAGGTTCTTCAATTACTGTTGAAAATTACAACGGTGGTCTTGGAGAAATCAAAGCACAAGTGGAAGCAGGAAATGTAACTTGGGATGTAGTAGACGTACTTCCAGACCAAGCGATCACAGGATGTGATGAAGGTTTATTTGTTAAAGTAGACCAAAGTGAGTTTATAAACGATATGGTTGTACCACCAGTTTCTGACTGTGTTGTTCCACAAATCTTTTGGGCTTACACTGCGTTTTACGACAAAGCAGCTTTCCCAGGAAAAAAACCTAAAAACATTAAAGATTTCTTTGATGTTAAAAAGTTTCCTGGAAAAAGAGGAATACATACTTGGGCAAACGCTTTAATCGAAATGGCACTAGTTGCTGATGGTGTTAAAGCAAGTAAAGTATACGAAGTAATGAGTACTCCTGAAGGAATAGACAGAGCATTTGCAAAACTAGATACAATTAAAGATCATGTTGTATTTTGGTCTGCAGGTTCTAAGCCACTTGAGCTAGTATCAAGCGGTGAAGTTGTTATGGCATTAGCTTACAACGGTAGAATTGGTGCTGCGATCCTTTCAGAAGGTAAAAACTTTGAATACATTTGGGATGCCACAGTTCTTGAACAAGAATATCTTGTAGCTATCAAAGGTGGAAATGAAAAAGAAGCGCTTGAGTTTATGGCGCATGCTTCAACAGCAGAGTCAAATGCTGAGCAAGCTAAATACATTCCATACGGCCCTATGAGAAAATCTAGTATTAATATTATCAAAAAAGGTGAACCTTGGTTCATCACAGATTCTGGTAATATTGATATCTTACCTCACATGCCAACTACTCCTAAAGTTCTAAAAAGAGCTGTAATAGGAGACCCAGTTTGGTGGGCTGATAACGGAGCTGAAGTATCTGAGAGATTTGGTGCCTGGAAAGGTAACTAATAACTCGTAATATAATTTAAAAAAGGCGAGATTTTTATCTCGCCTTTTTTTTTATTGTATAATAATTTTATTACATTAAATAATTTTTATGAATCAAACTCAAACATCAACAGGTCCAATATTAACAACTGATGGAATTCCATTAAAAGTTAGTCTTAAAAAAGCTGAACGAATAAATAAAATAAGAGCATTTCTTTTAGTGCTACCACTTTTAGCATTTATATTAATTACATTCCTAGTTCCTATTGGCGATATGTTGTCCCGAAGTGTTGATGACAGACAAATTAATACAGTTTTCCCAAAAACTTTTGAGGTTTATCAAAAATGGGACAGACAAGGCCTTCCTTCTGAAGAAGTTTATAAAACAATGTTTTTTGAGGTAAAAAATAGTGAAGGCTACAATATTGGTAAAGCAAGTACCAGAATGAATTATTCAAAATCTGGTTGGAAAAGTTTGTTAAAAAAATCTAAAAGAAAATTTAAAAAAATTGAAGAAGGCCCTTACAAAGAACAAATGATCGCAATTGATAAAAAATGGGGTGATATTGAGTACTGGAAAGCTCTCGGACAAATGGTTGACCCAACAACTATGGGATACTATTTAAATGCGGTTGATTTAAAATATGATTCTAATAAAGAAATAGTTCAACAAAAAGAAAATAGACGTATTTATAACAAAACATGGATTAAAACCTTTAAAGTAAGCCTTTTAGTTACTTTGTTCTGTTTACTTTTAGGATATCCAATTTCATATTTGCTTGCAACACTACCTATGAAATATAGCAATCTTTTAATGATATGTGTCTTGTTACCTTTTTGGACTTCATTGTTAGTTCGAACTGTTGCTTGGATGGTTATGTTGCAGCAAAAAGGTGTACTTAATAATCTATTGGTTATGTCAAATTTGTTAGCAGACGAGAACCGATTCCAACTCATGTACAATCAAACTGCAGTTGTAATAGTTATGACACAAATTTTATTACCTTTTATGGTTTTACCTTTGTATAGCGTAATGAAAACTATCTCACCGACTTATATGAGAGCAGCTTTAAATCTTGGTGCTTCCCCAATACATGCATTTTATAAAATTTATATGCCTAATTCAGTTCCTGGAGTTAGCGCAGGGTGTTTACTCGTATTTATTATTGCGATTGGGTACTATATCACACCTGAGTTAGTAGGTGGTAAGGATGGACAAATGGTAGGTAACTGGATCGCTTATCATTTAAAAACAACATTGAATTGGGGACTTTGTGCTTCATTAGGAGCTATACTTTTAGCAATGATGACTGTTTTGTATTGGGCTTATAATAAAATAGTAGGAATAGAAAATATTAAATTAGGATAACTTATGGCTTTACCCACATATGCAACAACTGGACAAAAAGTAGGATACTATTCTTTTCTTACTTATTGTGGTCTTGTTTTTTTCTTTTTAATTGCCCCAATTTTTATAATTCTTCCACTTTCGTTTAGTGCTTCACCATTTTTTGAGTTTACTAGAGAATTTATGAATTTTGAGCCAGAAGCTTGGTCTCTTAGATGGTACAGACAAATGGTTGGTATTAGCAGTATAGGGGATACTACAGTTGTTACTGACAAATGGATGTTGGGAACTAGAAATAGTTTTTTTGTTGGAATTGTTGCAACACTTCTTGCAACTGCACTAGGTACCGTTGCTGCGTTAGGATTAAGTAGACCACATATGCCATTTAAGGCTGTTCTTATGGCAATATTAATTTCACCTATGATTGTTCCGCTAATCATAACTGCTGCAGGAATGTTTTTTTTCTACTCAAAAATTGGATTAACTCACTCTTATCTAGGATTAATTCTTGCACATACTGCACTCGGAACGCCATTTGTTGTAATCACAGTTACAGCTACCTTAACTGGTTTTGATACCAATTTAATTAGAGCATCACAAAGTTTGGGAGCAGATACGATACGAACATTTTTTAAAATTATAATGCCCCTAATCCTTCCCGGTGTTATTTCTGGGGGATTGTTTGCATTTATTACTTCTTTTGATGAAGTTGTAGTTGTTATGTTTATAGGCAGTGTAGAACAAATAACTATACCAAAACAAATGTGGGCTGGACTTCGTCAAGAAACTAGCCCTGTTATTTTGTGTATGGCAACATGCTTGGTAGCATTATCAATAGCTTTATTAACAACTGTTGAGATGCTAAGAAGAAGATCTGAAAGATTAAGAGGAATCAAGCAAAGATAAATTTTATCATTTTCAGACAGACTATTATAAGCTAAAAAACATTTCATTTATGGAAATTAAAAAAGTTGTAATTATAGGATCAGGAACAATGGGAAGCGGTATAGCAGCCCATTTATGTAATGCAAATATTCCTGTGACATTGTTAGATTTAAAAACAGACATTTCAGAAAAAGCTAGGGAAAAAATACATAAATCAAGACCTCCACTGTTAATAGATAAGTCAAAAATAAATAATATTAATGTAGGGAATATAAATGATGATTTTGATGTTGTAAAAGATGCCGATTGGATAGTTGAAGCTGTTGTTGAAAGGATTGATATAAAACATAATATTTATGAAAAAATTTTTAAATCAAGAAAATCAGGTGCTATTGTTTCATCTAATACATCATCAATACCTATAAAAATTTTATCGGAAAAATTAACAGAAGAAGAAAAAAAAGATTTTTGTATTACTCACTTCTTTAACCCAGTTCGTTATATGGGGTTATTAGAAATTGTAAAAAATGAAAATAACGATCTTGATAAAATTAATTCTTTAAAAAAATTTTGTGAACAAGAACTTGGAAAAGGTGCAATAGTTTGCAACGATACTCCAGGTTTTTTAGGAAATAGAGTAGGAGTTTTTGCTATGCAAATAGCAATGACAGAAGCTTTTAAAATGAAATTATCAATTGAGGAGGCGGATGCAGTATTTGGTCGTCCTATGGGAATACCAAAAACAGGTGTATTTGGTTTATATGATTTGATTGGTATAGATTTAATGGCTGATGTTTTAAAAAGTTTTATAAAAGAACTTTCAAAAAATGATCCGTTTCAATTAGTCGCCAAAGAAATCCCATTAATTACAAAATTAATTCAAACAGGATATACGGGAAGAAAAGGCAAAGGTGGTTTTTATAGAATGAATAAGCAAAACAATCAAAAAATATTAGAAGCAATTAATCTTGAAACAGGCGAGTATTCCTCTTCAAAAAAAATTGACCTTGGTATTGATACTGTAAATTTAAACTTATTAATTAATAGAAAAGATAAATATGGAGAATATGCATGGTCAGTGATTTCACAAATAATAAAATATGCATCATCATTGGTTCCTGGCATCACAGATAAATTTAATGATATTGATGAAGCTATGCGTCTTGGTTTTAATTGGGCTATGGGACCATTTGAAATGTTAAAATCAATTGGAGTTAAAAATTTCTTTGATCGTATTGATAGTTTTGAAAATAATAAATTCTTAGAAAATTTATCAAAATCAAAACATGAAAATTTTTATGGTGAAAGACAACAGTATACAAATATTGAAACTTTAGGAAAAATTAAACCAAAAGCAATTAAAGTAGACAAAAATAAATCTGCTGAAATTTATAGATTTAAAGACTTCAATATTGTTGAGTTTACTACAAAAGCTTGTGCTTTAGATTATGATTCCATGGATGCGTTAAAAAACGCAACTGACAAACCTTTAATAATTATAAATGAAAGTATGCAATTTTCTGCAGGTGTAAATTTAACTTATACTATGAATTTTGCAGATAAAGGTGATTTTAAATCTATCGAAAAATTTATTAAATATTTCCAAGAAACCTGTAAGCACTTAAAATATTCAGATCATGCAGTTATTTCAGCTCCATCTGGTTTGGTTTTAGGTGGAGGAGAAGAAGTAGCCATCCAATCTAATTTTGTAGTTTCGCATACAAATATTGTAATGGGTTTAGTTGAAACCGGAGTAGGTCTCGTGCCAGCTGGTGGAGGATGCAAAGAAGTTTTATGGAGATGGTCACAAACACCAGAAGCTAAAGAAGACCCTGATTTTGCTCCTTTAAAAGTATTTAATATTATTGGTTATGGAACTACAGCTACCTCAACAGTTGAAGCTGAACCATTAAAATTTTTAAGACCAGAAGATAAAAAAGTTATGAATAGAAATAGTTTGTTTGAAGTTTCAAAAAATTTAATATTAGAAAATAAAGATTTTACACCTCCAAAAGAATGTTCGTTTAATTTATCTGGAAAAACTCTTAAAGAAAAAATGATAAAAATTTTAGAGAAATTATATAACGATAAAATTATATTAGATCATGGTATGAAGGTTGGTTCAGAATTAGCAAATGTTTTAAGTGGAGGAGATACAACAATAAACAAAACTCTTTCAGAAGACGAATTATACAAATTAGAACTAGAGTCTTTCATGAGATTAATAGAAACAAAAGAAACTCAAGAAAGAATTAAACATACTTTAAATACAGGTAAACTTTTAGTAAATTAGAATGACTAACTTGTCTGATCAACAGATAAAATTCTATAATGAAAAAGGTTATGTTGCTCCAATCGATGTACTTTCAATTCAAGAAGCTAATGAAATTAGAGATGAAATAGAAACTATTGAAAAAAAATGGCCAAATGCTCTTGAGGGGCTAGGACGTAATTATGTACATATGATCTCTTCTGTCTTTAATAAAGTATGTCTTAATAATAAAATTCTAGATGCTATTGAAAGTATTATTGGTAAAAATATTCTTATTTGTGGAACAACACTTTTTATTAAAAATGCTAATGAAAAAGGTTTTGTGAGTTTTCATCAAGATGCCAAATATATAGGTCTTGAACCTCACAACTGGGTAACAGCCTGGATAGCAGTAACAAATTCGAATGAAGAAAATGGATGTATGCGAATGTGGCCAGGATCTCATAAGGAAGATTTAAAAAATCATGAACAAAAATTTGATGAGGATAATTTGCTTACAAGAGGACAAACAATTATAAATGTGCCAATAGAGGAAACAGAACCTATAATTTTAAAAACAGGTCAAATGTCATTACATCATCCAACTGTAGTTCATGGCTCAGGTTTAAATAGAAGCAATGATAGAAGAATAGGATTTGTAGTACAAAGTTATATTGGGAGTAATGTAGACCAAGTACTTGGAAAAATATATGTTCAAAAAGCAAGAGGAGAAGATACTCACAAATTTCATGAATATTCGAATATTCCCAAAGGTCTTATGGCAAAAGAGGACATAAAATCATGGAATAAGGCAAAAGACGAATTATCAAAAATATTTTATAGTGGAGCAGCCAAAAAAGGAAAGTATTAATATTATGAATTGTTCAGTTTCATCTATTTACTATTGTCCAGTAAAAACTTTATCATTTCAAAGCATTGAAAGTTGTAATGTGAAAAAAGAACTAGGAATGATTAATGACAGGATATTTGCATTTTCTAGAGGAGTTGATTTAGAAAAGGCAAAGTCTATGGAAAAAAATCCTTACGAGAGAAAACTAATTAATTTATTAACTTTAAAAAATTCCCCTGTATTAAATAAATATAACTTCACCTACAGTCAAGGTAAACTTTTTTTAAAACTTAAAGAAAAAGAAATAATTTCAATATCACCAGATATCGATGAAGAAAGAATTAAACTTTCAGAAAAATTAATTGAGTTAGAAAGTTCTTTAGCGAAACCTATTTTTCTTTTAGAAAATGCTGAATTTCCATTTTTTGATACTTCTCATTCTAACACTATTTTTAACTCAATATCATTAATAAACTTAAATACAGTTAGAGATTTTGAAAAAAAAATTAATGAAAAAGTTGAGTTTGAAAGATTTAGAGGTAATTTTTATTTTGAGGGATTAGATGCTGGAGAAGAAAGAAATTGGATAGGTAAAGTTATTAAAATTAATAATATTTCTTTTAAAGTTGAAAAAAATATTCCAAGATGTGTAGCTATAAATTTAAAACCAAAAACTGATGACAATTCTCTAAATTTACTTCAATCTCTTAAAAAAACTTATAATCATTTTGACATGGGAATTTATTTAAAAGTTTTAGAGGATGGAAAAATAAAAATAGGTGATAAAATCCAATTATCCCAATAAATATTTAAACTTTTATTTAGTCAACCTCAGATTGAAAAAATAATTTTGTATATACAAATAAGTCTTTTTTAAGTTAAATTATTTAAAATAAATTAAATCGAGAGGTAAATAAATTATGAGTAGATTTTTTAAATCAATTACAGTTTTACTTGTTATCCTTTTCAGTATTTCATCTGTTAATGCTGCTTCATTAACCGAGAAACTGAAGGACGGTCACAAGCTAAGACTTGGTTTTGGTACTGCAGTGCCATGGGCATATGCTGGAGATAATGGTGAGGCATTAGGCTTTGTTAATATGATTGCTTTAACAGTTCTTGAAGAAATGGGTATTACTGAGCATGAAACTAAAGTTTTTGAATGGTCAGGATTAATACCAGGAATAAACGCAAACCGTTCCGACATGATAACTGGTGGTATGTATATTTTAAAAAGTAGATGTGCAAACATTAACTTTTCTGACCCTATAGGAGTATTTGGTGATGCAATGTTAGTACCTAAAGGCAACCCTAAAAATATTAATAACTACCAAGATGTTATTGATACTGGTGCAACACTAGTTACAGGTGCTGGTTTCAATACTGTTGAGGCAGCTAAAAAATTTGGTGTTCCAGATAGTCAAATGTTATTAGTTGAAGGTGAAGTTGGAATATTAGCTGCAATGAAAGCAGGTAGAGCTGATGCTGCTGTTCAAACTTTCTTTGGTGCAAAAGAACATGAAGAAAAAACAGGTGGTGCATTTGAAGTTACTGATCCTAAGATGATGCCTAAAGAAACTGTAAACGTAGTAGGTATTGGTTTTAGAAAAAGTGATGAAGAGTTCAGACAAGCTTTTAATGCTGCTTTAGCTAAAGTTATGGCTAATCCAGGCACAATGTTAGAGAGAGCTGGTAAGTATGGGTATGATAAAGCTCAGTTACCACCTCCTGATATGACTACAGAATGGGCTTGTTCAACTAAATAGTATAAAAAATACATTTATTTAATCAGGCGGCTAAAAAAGGTCGCCTGATTTTTTAATTTAATTAAAGGTTTTTTTAAGTGAGTTATTTTGCATTTTTAGCCGAACACGGATCTACTCTTTTGTTAGGTACAGTTACTACAATTAAAGTTTTAGTTTGTTCAACTATTCTTTATTTAATTATATCAATGATATTTGGCTTAATGCGTTTATCTAAAAATTCTGTAATTCAGGGAATAGCAACTGTTTATATTGAATTTTTTAGAGGAACATCCTTGTTAGTCCAATTATTTTGGGTTTATTATGTATTACCTTTTTTTGGTCTTTCCTTAGAAGCTTTTGTAGCAGGCGTTGTAGCTTTAGGAATGAATTTTGGAGCATATGGTGCAGAAATAGTACGAGGAGGTATACTTGCAGTACCCAAAGGTCAATGGGAAGCTGCTCATGCACTTAATTTTAGTCCTGCAAAAAGAATTAAAAGAATTATTATTCCACAAATATTTCCAATTATTTTACCACCTGCTGCAAACTTAACAGTAGAACTTTTGAAAGCGACTGCACTTGTAGCTCTAGTTACAGTTGTTGATTTAACTTTTGAAGCAAAACAAATTAATTCAATTACTTGGCTTTCTGCTCAATGTTTTGGTACAGCATTATTAATTTATTATATTATAGCAAGGTTTGCACTTGTCCCTTTTTTAAGATGGTTAGAAGTATTAGCTGCAAGAAAGGTTGGAAGGTAAAAGGTATAACATATGGAAATGGGTTTTAAATGGGATTTTGCTTATGAAATTTTGCCACAAATGTTATGGGCAACTTTAAATACTATAATTGCTGCAGGCGTAGGCTATGTAATAGCTTTAGTTGTTGGATTATTTTTTTTACTTGGTCAGAGAACTCCTTATAAAATTGTAAATGTAATTAATAGAGAATTAGTAGAATTTATCCGTTCAACGCCACTTTTAATACAATTATTTTTTGTTTACTTTGTACTACCTCAATTTGGTATAAAATTATCAGCATGGTTGTGTGGAATGATCACAATCGGTTTACATTTTGGAACTTATCTATCAGAAGTTTATCGTGGTGCTTTAGAGGGAGTTTCCAAAACTCAATGGGAAGCATGTAGAGCATTAAATTTTTCAACCATTTATACCTATAGAAGAATTGTTTTGCCTCAAGCATTTCCAATTGCAATACCGGGAATGGGTAATTATTTAGTGGGAATTTTTAAAGATACACCTCTTTTATCAACAATAGGTGTTGCTGAATTATTTCATGCAGCAACAGCTGTTGGTGGTTATCATTATAGATATTTGGAACCCTATACAATGGTTGGTATAATATTTTTAATACTTTCTATTCCTGCTGCTATGTGGGTTAGAAATTTGGAAAAAAGAGTAAATGTGGCGCAAGGTAAAGCAAAACAATAATGGATTTAAATTATGGTAGATAAAAATTCTGAAGAAATCATAGTAAAATTTGATGAGGTTACAAAACAATATGGAGATCTTGTGGTTTTAGATAAGTTAAATTTAAATATTAAAAAGAATGAAATGGTTTCAATAATTGGCCCTTCTGGTTCAGGGAAAACAACTGTTTTAAGAGTATTAATGACTTTAGAAAAAATTAATAGTGGAGTTATTCATTTAGATGGCGAACCACTTACTCATATGGATATAAATGGTAAATTATTAGAGGCTAATGAAAAATATTTAAGAGATAGGCGTTCGAAAATTGGAATGGTATTTCAACAGTTTAATTTATTTCCACACATGACAGCCCTTCAAAACTGTATTGAGGCACCAGTGGAAGTACTTGGAATGAAAAAAGAAGATGCAGAAGAAAGAGCACTTGAGCTTTTAGAATTAGTTGGATTAACTGATAAAAAAGATCAACATCCTTCAAGATTGTCTGGAGGACAACAACAAAGAGTTGCAATAGCAAGAGCCCTAGCAATGAGACCAAAAGTAATGCTTCTAGATGAAATTACTTCTGCTTTGGATCCAGAGGTAGTTGGTGAAGTTTTGAATGTAATTAGGTCTTTAAATAAAGAACATAACCTTACAATGATAATGGTAACTCATCAAATGGGATTTGCTAGAGAAATATCAGATA
>CABXCB010000018.1 GCA_902510635.1 uncultured Pelagibacteraceae bacterium | reverse complement strand
AAGTCTACTTATAGTTGAAGTTTTAGGTGCGTCAATTGATAAGTATAATATTATGCCAATTGTACTAATTTAAAGTCATGGGGACGGTAGTTCAGTTAAAAAATCGAATAAATAATTCTTATTCTGATCTTAAAACTGCATCTGAGGATAAGTTAGTTTTAATTGAAGACAAAATTAAATCTAAATTATCTAGCAAAGTTGAACTTGTTGACGAAATGACAAAATATCAACTAAGAACTGGTGGTAAAAGACTGAGAGCACTCCTTACCTTACAATCAGCAAAGCTTTGTGGTTATTCAAAAGGTACAAGAGATATAAATCTTGCTGCTTGTGTAGAATTAATTCATGCCGCAACCCTTATGCATGATGATGTTATAGATAATGGAGAAATAAGAAGAGGAAAAAAAACCTTAAATAATATTTGGGGAAATAAATCTTCAATTTTAGCTGGTGATTATATTCTTAGCAGATGCTTCGAAATGATGGTAGAAGACGGGGATCAAGAAATTTTAAAGCTTCTTTCTTCAACTTCAGCAGAAATTTCTCAAGGTGAAATCTTACAACTCCAACACAAAGGAGAAATTGACATGCTTGAAGAGACATATTTAAAAATTATTTCAGCTAAAACTGCTTCATTATTTGCTGCAGCAACAAAAGTTGGTTCAATTTTAACTAAAAAAGAAAATAAAATAAAGGAAGCATTAGAATTCTACGGTAAAAACCTTGGATTAACTTTCCAAATTGCAGATGACTCTCTAGACTATAATTCAGATATAAAGTTATTTGGTAAAGAAATTGGTAATGATTTTTACGAAGGTAAAATAACTTTGCCAGTTATATTGCTTTATCAAAAAGCACATAAAGATGAAAAAAAAGATTTAAAAATATTCTTTGAAAATAAAGAAAGATCAGAAAATGAGTTTAAAAAAGTTATAATATTGATTAAAAAATATAATATTATTAATGAATGTTATAAAAAAGCTGAACATTTTATTAATCTAGCATCAAACTCTTTAAGTATATTTGAAGAAACAAAAGAAAAAGAAATACTAAAAAACTTAACGTCTTTTAGTTTAGAAAGATCTTTTTAAGGATTAAGCAAGACTCTATTCCATTTACCATTTTGGTTTTTTGTATATTTAAGTCTTTCATGAATTCTATTTTTACCATCAAGCCAAAATTCTATTTCGCTTGGATTTAAATTCCATCCTGACCAATGGCTAGGTCTAGGTACATTATCTTTATTTGGATATTTTTTTTTATACTTTTCAATTTCTTTAAAAAGATCATCCCTTTTTTTTAAAACAGAACTCTGTTTTGATGCCCAAGCTCCAATCCTACTGCTGTATTCTCTACTATTGTAGTATAAATTAGCATCTTCTTCAGATACTTTTAAAATTTTTCCTACGATTCTTATTTGTCTTAATATACTTTTCCAGTGAAAGCACATAGCAGCGTTTGGGTTTTCTTTGATTTCTGTACTTTTTTTACTATTGAAGTTTGTATAAAAAATAAAACCATTTTGATTATATTCCTTAAGCAAAACCATCCTTGCTGAAGGAATTCCTTGTTTATTTGCAGTTGCCAGTGAAAGTGCATTGGGATCATTTATCTCACTCTTTTTTGCTTCATTAAACCAATCATTAAAGAGTTCTATTGGATTTTCTAAATCCTTAAAGCAAATATCTAGATCTAAAGAGTTTTTTTGATTCATAATTTCAACAAAATAACTTATATAATATATTTTATGTCATTTAATACATTTGGAAAGCTATTTCGTTTCACAACCTGGGGTGAATCTCATGGACCTGCCATAGGATGTATTGTGGATGGTT
This sequence comes from uncultured Pelagibacteraceae bacterium, assembly GCA_902510635.1. Classification (GTDB taxonomy): domain Bacteria; phylum Pseudomonadota; class Alphaproteobacteria; order Pelagibacterales; family Pelagibacteraceae; genus Pelagibacter. The sequence goes on along the minus strand of CABXCB010000018.1, from coordinate 12,672 downwards.
GTCCTCCAAATATTAGTATTAATGAAAATGATTTACAAAAAGAACTTAATAAAAGGAAACCTGGTCAATCAAAATTTACTACTCAAAGAAAAGAAGATGACAAAGTAGAGATATTGTCTGGTATATTTAGTGGCAAAACTACAGGAACACCTATCTCAATGATTATTTACAATAAAGATATGAGATCTAGAGATTATGAAACAATAAAAAATAAATTTAGACCTGGTCATGCTGATTACACTTATTTTAAAAAATACGGAATTAGAGATTATCGTGGAGGTGGAAGACAGTCCGCTAGAGAAACTGCTAGTAGAGTAGCTGCTGGAGCCATAGCAAAAAAAGTTTTAGAAAAAAAGCTTGGAAAAAAATATAAAGTAATTGGAGCAGTTACGCAACTCGGCATAATTGGCTGTGACACAAAAAATTGGAATGAAAAAATAATAAATAAAAACCCATTTTTTTGTCCTGATAAATCTATTTTAAAAATATGGGAAAAATATTTACTTGGCATAAGAAAATTGGGCTCCTCTTGTGGCGCAATTATTGAAGTAAGAGTTAGAGGTGTTCCTGTAGGATTGGGTGCTCCGATTTATTCAAAACTAGATATGGATTTAGCTTCTGCAATGATGAGTATAAATGCTGTTAAAGGAGTTAATATTGGAGCCGGGATGAATTCATCAGCTTTAACTGGAGAAGAAAATTCTGATGAAATAATTCAAAAAGGAAAATATCCGATATTTAAATCTAATAATGCAGGAGGAATTCTTGGAGGAATTTCTAGTGGTCAAGAAATTATAGTTTCTTTTGCTGTTAAACCAACATCTTCAATATTAAAATCTAGAAAAACTATAGATAAATTTGGCAAAAACACTTCAATATCTGTTAAAGGTAGACACGATCCTTGTGTAGGAATAAGAGCAGTACCAATTGGAGAAGCCATGGCTCATTGTGTAATATTAGATCATTTTTTAATGAATAAAGCTCAGTGTGGAAAATAAATTTAATTTTTTTTTTGCACAATAATCTTAGAGTTTAAAGTATCAAAAACTTTTAAAACTATTGAGTCAGCATCTAGCCCAGCTTCCTTGTACATCAACTCAGGCTTGTTATGTTCTATAAATTTATCTGGTAAAATCATTGATCTAAACTTTAAATTATTGTCTAGTAATTTTTTTTCTGACAAAAATTGACTAACATGTGAGCCAAATCCACCTAATGAACCCTCTTCAATTGTAATTATTGCTTCGTGATTAGTTGAAACATCCCATATTAAATTTTCATCAAGTGGTTTAGCAAACCTTGCATCAACAAGTGTAACTCCAATACCTTTTTTGCTTAATATTTCATTAGCTAAAAGACACTCATTTAATCTTGCGCCAAAATTGATTAATGCAACTTTTTTTCCTTCTAAAATTATTCTACCTTTTCCTATTTCAATTTTTTCATCAATACCTGGCAACTCTACTCCTAAACCATTACCTCTAGGATATCTTAAAGCGGAAGGGCTATTGTTTATATCAACAGAAGTATTTATCATTCTAACAAGCTCAGCCTCATCACTTGCCGCCATAACAATAAAATTAGGCAATGTAGATAAATAAGTAATATCAAAAGATCCTGCATGCGTCGGTCCATCTGCTCCTACAAGCCCTGCTCTATCTATTGCAAATCTAACTGGAAGATTTTGTATTGCTACATCGTGAACAACCTGATCATAAGCTCTTTGTAAAAAAGTTGAGTAAATTGCTGCATAAGGCTTATAACCTTCGGTTGCTAATCCAGCTGCAAAAGTTACTGCATGCTGCTCTGCAATTCCAACATCAAACATTCTATTTGGAAACTTTTCATAAAATAAATCCATACCAGTTCCTGATGGCATTGCTGCTGTTATTCCAATTATTTTACTATCTTTTTCAGCGTGTTTAATTAAAGTTTTTGCAAAAATACTTGTGTAAGATGGTATATTAGATTTACTTTTTTCCTGAATTCCGGTTTTAACATTAAATTTTGTAACCCCATGATATTTATCGTGGGATTTCTCTGCAAATTCATAACCTTTTCCTTTCTCAGTTTTAATATGTATCATTATTGGGCCCTCATGGTTTAGTTTTTTTGCGTTTTGCAAAACTAAAATTAAATTATCTAAATCATAACCATCAATTGGACCAACATAATAAAATCCGAGTGAGTTAAATAATGTTCCACCAGTCACTGCTGATCTCAAAAAGTCTTCTGCCTTTTTGGCTTTATCACTGAACCTCTTTGAAAAGGCAGAAATTATAAGCTTAAATGTTTCTCTTAAACTAAAATAAATTTTTCCTGATAGTATTTTTGCTAGATACGTACTCATCGCCCCAACAGGTTTTGCAATAGACATATCGTTATCATTTAATATTACAATCATCTTTGTTTTTGAAGATCCTGCATTATTCATTGCTTCATATGACATGCCTGCACTAATCGCGCCATCGCCTATTACTGCTACTACTTGATTAGATTTTTTTTCTAATTTATTTGCCGTTGCAATTCCAAGTGCTGCTGAAATCGATGTCGAGCTATGAGCTGCACCAAATGGATCGTATTCACTCTCTGTCCTTTTTGTAAAACCAGAAAGACCATTTCCTTGTCTAAGAGTTTTTATTTTATCCTTTCTGCCAGTTAATATTTTATGAGGATAAGTTTGATGCCCTACATCCCAAATAATTTTATCATTTGGAGTGTCAAATACATAATGTAATGCTATCGTTAATTCTACAACTCCTAAACCCGCTCCAAGGTGACCTCCTGTAACTGAAACTGCATCAATCATTTCCTCCCTAACCTCTTTAGCTAAGATTTTTAGTTCTGATATTTTTAAATTTTTAATGTCAGAAGGAAAGTTAACTTTTTCTAGGTATTGATATTTTTTTATCACTTTTCTCTTTCAAAAATAAATAAAATTGTTTTTTTTAAGTTTTCACTTTTTTTTCCATAAAAACTTATTTTATATAAAATGTTATTTTTTATATTGTTAATGTATTTAATAGTATTTTTATAACCGAGTAAACTGATTAAAGTAGCTTTTCCTTTTTTTTTGATCTTTTTTAGTTTTTTTTCCAGCTTTTTTTGTAATTCCTTTGTAATCAATTAAATCATCAGTAATTTGAAACAATAGTCCAATTTCATATCCTATTTTTTCAAAAACTTTTAGAACATGATTATTTTTATTTGAAATCAACACTGGAGCAATACAACAAAATGCAAATAACTTACCTGTTTTCTTTATTTGCATATCTATTATTTTTTTTTTTTTTATTTTTTTTTTTTCATAATTTAAATCTAAATATTGACCTCCCGCTATTCCAGTGTGACCTGAACATTCAGAAATAAGATTAATTAGTTTAATTTTTGTGTTTGCGTTTAATATTAAATTTTTATCACTTAATATTTCAAATGCCAATGTAAGTAAAGAATTCCCAGCTAGTACAGCCGTTGACTCTCCAAACTTTTTATGAGTAGAAAGTTTTCCTCTTCTAATTGAGTCATTGTCCATACATGGTAGATCATCGTGGATTAAAGAATAAGCATGTATACACTCAACTGCTGCTCCTAACTTAATTAAAGATTTATAGTTTAAATTAAAAATTTTTCCAACATCAATTAAAATTTTAGATCTTATTTTTTTTCCTCCTGGTAGAAGTCCGTATTTCATTGACTTGATCAATTCAGTTTTTGATTGTCTTTTAATATAAGAATTTAAAAATTTATTAGTATCTTTTGCAATGCGATTTAAATCTTTAATCATGCTTTTTTATAATTTTATTTATCTTATCTTTTGTTTCAGAGGAAATATTTCTTGAGCTATTTTGAAATTTTCTTTCTATAATATTGTTTAACTTGATAAGTTTTTGATAATCTTCAATTGAATTTTCTAAGTTTTTTTCTTTTTCTAAATTTTCTATGATTTGATTAACCTCACTAGTTAGTTCTTCTAATGATTTTGAGTTATTATTATTTGGAAAATTTTTTTCTTTCATATATTAGTTGGTGATAATACATGAATAATAATCTTGCAAATATTAAAAAAAGCATCTTTTTTTTAAATAGAAATGACTGTGTAGCTATACCAACAGAAACAGTGTACGGTCTTGCTGCAAATGCATATTCTGATAAGGCTGTAAAAAAAATATATTCTCTAAAAAGAAGACCAAAAAATAACCCATCGATTGTTCATTATTATAATTTAAGACAATTGAAAAAAGATTGTATTTTAAATAAAAACTTTTTTCTTTTGTATGAGAAATTGTGTCCAGGACCAATTACATTTATATTAGAAATTAAAAAAGAAAGTCATATTTCAAAATTTGTTACTAATAACAAAAAAACTTTAGCTGTAAGATTCCCCAATCATAAAATAACAAGAAAACTTCTTAAATTTTTAAATTATCCTTTAGCTGCACCTAGTGCAAATATATCTACTAAAATTAGTCCTGTATCTGTTAAAGATGTTAAAGATGAATTTGGAAAAAAAATTAAATTTATATTAAGTGGAGGAGAATCCAAAATTGGTTTGGAATCAACAATAATTAGTTTGATAAAAAAACCTCAAATATTAAGGCACGGTGGTATTGAAATAGAAAAAATTAATAAAATTTTGAAAAAAAAGATTAAATTTAAAACAAAAAAAAATAAAATATTATCTCCTGGTCAAGGAAAAATTCATTATTCGCCACATATACCAATGAGATTAAATATAATTAATCCAAATAAAGATGAGGCTTATATTCTAATTAAAAAAAGAAAAGTAAAAAATAAAAATTTCTTTTACCTTACAAAAAACAAAAAACCTAAAAGAAGCTGGAAAAAATTTATATAAAACTCTGCGACTTATTAAAAAGTTGAAATTTAAAAAAATATCTGTAGAAAAAATCCCAAAAAAAGGGTCTTGGTATAACTATAAATGATAGATTAATAAGAGCTTCAAAATAAAATGGAAAATTCAATAATAGTAAACAATCTATCAAAAAAATATTCAGATAAATTAGCTGTAAAAGATATTAATTTTAAAATAAAAGAAAATGAAATTATAGGTTTACTTGGGCCAAATGGTTGTGGAAAAACTACAACTATAGCAATGATACTGGGTTTATTAAAACCAACAAGTGGAGAAATACTAATTAATGGATTTAATATTGAAAAAAATAGAATCAAACTTCTTCATAAGATAAATTTTATTTCTCCATATATAGAATTACCTAAAAAACTAACGGTAAAACAAAATCTTACTGTATATGGTATGCTGTATAGTGTAAAAAATTTAAATTATAAAATTGAGAATCTCTCAAAAAAATTAAGATTAGAAAACTTTTTAAATCGTTTAACTGGAGAACTTTCATCTGGTCAAAAAAACAGAGTTAGTTTGGCAAAGGCATTAATTAATGATCCAAGTGTTTTGTTATTAGATGAACCAACTGCTTCTTTAGATCCTGAGACAGGTGATTATATTAGATCATTTTTAGAAAATTACAAAAAAGAAAATAAAGTATCAGTTCTTCTTGCTTCTCATAATATGAAGGAAGTTGAAAGATTATGTGACTCCGTATTAATGATGAAGGATGGATTAATTATTGATCAAGGTACTCCAAAATATTTAATAGATAAACATGGAAGAGATAATTTAGAAGAAGTATTTTTAAAACTTACAAGGACTTCAAATGAACTTTAGCAGAATGTATGGTCTTTTTTTAAGGCATTTTTATCTTATAACCAGATCACTTCCTAGAATTTTAGATTTAATTTACTGGCCATCTATTCAAATTACATTATGGGGCTTTATTTCAAATTTTTTTTCAAATCATAGCACTTATTATAATGGTGCCGTTGGGGTGATTTTAACTTGCGCTATACTTTACGATTTTTTGTTTAGAACAAGTATTGGTTTTAATATGCTTTTTTTAGAAGAGATTTGGAGTAGAAACTTTACAAATTTATTTATTGCTCCAATGAAAATGAGTGAAATAATTACATCTCTTATAGTTACAGCTTTAATTAGAGCTTTAATTGGTTTGGTTCCTGCAATACTACTTACATCTCCTTTATTTGGAATTTCTATTCTTGAATTAGGATTGCCTCTTTTTTTTCTTTTTTTAAGTTTATATATTTTTGGAGTTACATTGGGTCTATTAGTTTCTGCTGGTCTTCTTAGATTTGGCCCATCTTTTGAAAATATAGCTTGGTCAACAATGTTTTTATTAGCACCTTTTGGTTGCATTTATTATCCAATTGAAACTTTGCCAGAAATTTTTCAAAATATTGCATATTCTCTTCCTCTGGTTTATATTTTTCAGGAGGCAAGAAGTATATTAATTGATCAAACATTTAATTCGACTGAAATTACTAAAGCATTTATTTTAAATGGAATTTATTTATTTTTAGCTATTTCTTTATTCTATTATTCATTTAATCAAGCAAGAAAAAAAGGTACTTTAGTAAATATGGGTGAATAATGGTGCGCCTGCTAGGAGTTGAACCCAGAACCTCCTGATCCGAAGTCAGGCGCTCTATCCAATTGAGCTACAAGCGCATATACTAAGTAATAATATAAATTATGAGAAATATCATTAAATTAATTGTCAAAGAAAATGAAGTTAATCAAAGAGTCGATGCTTTTATTAACAAAAAAGAAAGTTCGTTAAGTAGAACCAGGATTAAGAATTTAATATTAAAGGAAAAATTAAAACTAAATAATAAAACTGTTACAAGTCCATCAAAAAAATTAAATTTTGAAGATAAAATTGAAATAGAAATACCTAAGCCAGAAAAAGCCTCCTTAAAGCCTTACGATTATAAATTAAATATAATATACGAAGATAATGATTTATTAGTATTAGATAAATCTGCAGGAATATCTATGCACCCTGGGGCTGGGAACTATGACAATACAATTGTCAATGCTTTAATGAATCATTGTGGCGCATCTTTATCAAATATTGGAGATGAACTAAGGCCTGGAATAGTCCATAGAATAGATAAAGATACTTCAGGGTTAATAGTGGTCGCAAAAAATAATCTTTCTCATGAACATTTGTCTAATCAATTTAGCAAACATACAATTAAAAGAATTTATCTTGCTTTAATATGGGGTAAACTTAGACCTCAGACAGGAATAATTGAAACTTTAATTACAAGGAGTTCTAAAAATAGACAATTAATGGAGGTTGGCTTAAATAAAGGAAAAAAAGCAATAACGAATTATAAAACATTAGAAGTGTTTGAAAATAAAAACTCACCAATGCTTAGTTTGATTGAATGCAAACTTAAAACCGGCAGAACACATCAAATAAGAGTTCATATGAGTTATAAAGGAAACAATATAGTTGGGGATAAAAAATATAAAAAAAAATTTAAAAAAATTAAAAATATTAATTTAGATTTAGAAAAAATGATTTTAAATTTAGATAGGCAATTTTTACATGCTAAAGTTTTAGGATTTATTCACCCTAAATCTGGAAAGGAACTAGTCTTTACCTCAATTTTGCCACAAGATCTTGAAAAAATTTTAAAAACCTTAAGAAAACTGAGCAAATAAAATGATTGTAAAATTAATATTCTTAACTAAATAAATAGCTAAATGAGTAAAACAAAAAACTATAATCTGCCAATACTTTCAAGTGAAGGTGGTCTTTCTGCATATTTGGCACAAATAAAAAAATTTCCTATGCTAGACGCTGAAGAAGAATATATGCTAGCAAAAAACTGGAAGCAAACTGGAAACTTAAAATCTGCAGAAAAACTAGTTACCAGCCACTTAAGGTTAGTGGCTAAAATTGCAATGGGATATAAAGGGTATGGTTTACCAGTTAATGAAATGATATCTGAAGGTAACGTTGGACTAATGCAAGCGGTAAAAAAATTTGAACCCGAAAAAGGTTTTAGATTAGCAACCTATGCAATGTGGTGGATAAAAGCTTCTATCCAAGAATATATTTTAAGATCCTGGAGTTTAGTTAAAATTGGAACAACTACAGCACAAAAAAAGCTATTCTTTAACTTAAAAAAATTAAAAAATCAGATCGCCCCAAGAAGTGAAGGTGATTTAAGAAATGAACATGTAACAGAAATTGCAAATAAATTGGATGTTAAAGAAGATGAAGTTGTTTCAATGAATAGAAGATTGGCTGGAAAAGAACATTCGTTAAATGCTCCTGTTGGTGAAGATGGAGATCAATGGCAAGATTGGGTAGTTGACAAAGAAATGGATCAAGAACTTAAGTTTGCTCAAAAAAGAAGAGCTAGATCAAAGAAAAGATCTTTTGAAAGATTCAATAAAAATTTTAAATGATAGAGAAAAAGATATTTTATATTCAAGACGGTTGACTGATGAACCTTCAACATTAGAGGATTTAAGTAAAAAATTTAAAATAAGCAGAGAAAGAATTAGGCAGATAGAAAATAAGGCTTTTGAAAAATTACAAAAACATATGCTTAACTCAGCAAAATCAAAAAATCTACTGACAGCAAATTAGGTACCAAAAGGATTATCTATCAATATAGTGTCATTTCTTTCTGGGCTTGTAGAAATGCTAGCAACCTTTGTTTCTATGAATTTTTCTAATTCTTTTATATAATTTTTTGCATTATCAGGAAGGTCATCAAATTTTTTTATACCCTTGGTTGAAGAGCCCCAACCTTTAAAATTTTTATAAACAGGCTTTGCTTTTAACTGATCATTTGCAGATGCAGGCAAATAATCCATTTTTTTTCCATCAACTTCGTATGCAATACACATCTTAATTTCATCTAATTCATCTAAAACATCTAATTTAGTTAATGCTATTCCATCTATTCCAGCAATTTTAATTGTTTGTCTAACTAAAACTCCATCAAACCATCCACATCTTCTTTTTCTACTTGTGACTGTTCCAAATTCTTTTCCTATAGTTCCTAGTTTTTCTCCTACTTCATCTTTTAGTTCTGTTGGAAAAGGTCCTTCTCCAACTCTAGTGGTATAAGCTTTAGTAATGCCCAAAACATAATTGATTGAACTAGGTCCGCAACCAGAGCCTGTGGCTGCAGCAGCAGCTACAGTATTTGAAGATGTAACAAATGGATATGTGCCATGATCAACATCAAGTAGAATACCTTGAGCACCTTCGAATAATATTTTTTTTCCTTGAAGTTTAAATTCATCTATTCTTTTCCAAACTGGTTGGGAATATTTTAGTATTTCTGGTGCTATTTTTAATAAATCTTTTTTTAATTTATCTTTTTTATAAATTTCTTTACCTAATCCTTTTCTTACAGCATTATGGTGTGCTAAAACTGTTTCTAATCTAGAGTCCAAATTTTTCTCAGAAACTAAATCCATAATTCTTATCGATCTTCTGCCAACTTTATCTTCATATGCGGGACCAATTCCTCTTCTAGTTGTTCCTATTTTAGCTTTTCCGGCTGCATCTTCTCTTATTTCATCCATTTCCCTATGAAATGGTAAAATTAAATTTGCCGCCTCTGAAATAATTAAATTTTTTTGATTTATTTCAACACCTTTTGCTTTAATTTCATCAATTTCATCTAATAAAGCCCAGGGGTCAACAACAACACCATTTCCAATAATAGAAATTTTATTTTTTCTTACTATTCCTGAGGGCAATAACCTCAGCTTATATGTTATACCATCAATTACTAGAGTATGTCCTGCATTATGTCCTCCTTGGAATCTTACAACAATATCTGCCTGACTAGAAAGCCAATCAACAATCTTTCCTTTACCTTCATCTCCCCACTGAGATCCAACGACAACTACATTTTTCATTTAAATTTTTTGTTTATATTTATTGTACTTAAATGATTTATTGGTCCATGACCTTTACCATAATTTGGTCCTGTACCAATTGAATGGTTAACATACTTAATCGACATCTCACAAGATTTCTTTAATGTTTTTCCACATGAATAATATGTAGCAATAGCACTAGATAATGTACATCCAGTACCATGGGTATTTTTTGTATTAATTTTTTTATTTTTGAAAATTGATATTTCATTTTTATTAAAAAAAATATCTTTCATTATTCTTGATTTAAGATGCCCACCCTTTATTAATACATTTTTTGCTCCTAAATCCATTAAAATTCTTGCTGCGCTGATCATATCTTCTATTGATGAGATTTTTGTTTTTGTCAAAATTTCAGCCTCAGGAATGTTTGGGGTTATTAGACTAACTTTTTTTATTAGTTTTGATTTTAAGATTTTAATTGATCGATTATCAATTAACTTAGCTCCTCCTTTTGCAACCATGACAGGATCTAAAATTATTTTTTTTGCTCTAATTTTATTTAAAGATTTTAATACCGCATTAATAATTTCAAATGAATGAAGCATTCCAATTTTAATTGCATCAGGCTTAATATCTTTACACGTAAACTCTATTTGACTCGAAATTTCTTTTGGTGTTATAGATTCAATTGATTTTACACCTGAAGTATTTTGGGAAGTTACTGCAGTTATAGCTGTCATAGCATATGATCCAAGTGCAGTGATAGTTTTAATATCTGCTTGTATGCCTGCACCTCCAGAAGAGTCGGATCCTGCAATTATTAAAATTTTAGATTTAGGTTTCAATATTTTATTGACCGTTTAATTATTTTTATACATTTTATAATCAATTTTTTATTATGTGATTCTCCCATAATTCTAATTTTTGGTTCTGTTCCAGATTTTCTAACCAAAAGTCTTCCATTTTGTCCCATTAGTTTATTAGCTTTTTTAATCGAATTTTTACAATTTAATTTAGTTATTATATTTTTATCTCTAACTAAAATATTTTCTAAAATTTGTGGCATAGGTTTAAAAATATTTAATAATTCACTAGCTTTTTTTCCTTTTCTCATTGAAAATAAAACTTCTAATGCTACTAGCAGTCCATCACCTGTTGTTGCAAATTTTCCTAATATAATATGGCCAGATTGTTCTCCTCCCAAATTAAAGTTATTTTTTTGCATTTTTTCTTTAACATACCTATCTCCAACATTCGCTCTTATAAATCTTATTTTTTGTTTTCTAAAATAATTTTCTAATCCATAATTAGACATAAGTGTTCCAATGACACCACCTTTAAGTATTTTTTTTTTTTTCCATCTTTTGGCAAGCATAGCTATAATTTGGTCACCATCTATTATGGTTCCTTTTTCATCACACAAAATAATCCTATCTGCATCTCCATCCAATGATATTCCTAGATTGACATTGTGTTTTTTAACTAATGATTTAATTTTTTTTGGAAAAGTTGATCCACAATTTTGATTAATATTTAAGCCATTAGGAGATGTACCAACATTATAAACTTTTGCGCCTAAAGATTTAAAAAGTTTTGGTCCAGACTTATAGCCAGCACCATTTGCACAATCTATAGCAATTTTAATTCCTTTTAAGCTAAAATTTCGTGGAAAATTAGATTTTAAAATTTCAATATACCTATCAGTTGCACTCTCTAACCTTTTAACTCTTCCAAGAATATCTGGATTTGATAAATTTTTTGCAATTTTGGAGTCTATTAATTTTTCAATTTTTTTTTCAATTTTATCAGATAATTTTAAACCATTGGGTCCAAATAACTTTAATCCATTATCAAAATAAGGATTATGAGATGCTGTTATCATAATGCCCATATTTGCCTTCATTCTTTTTGTCAACATCGCTAGACCATTGGTTGGCAAGGGACCCAATGTATAAACATGCATTCCCGCTGAAGCTAAACCTGACACAAGAGCAGGCTCAAGAGTATAGCCAGATAGTCTTGTATCTTTTGCAATAATTGCTATTTGTTTATTTTTTTTTAAATTCTTAAAGTATGTTCCTGCTGCTAAGCCAAACTTAAAAAACATTTCTCCATTAATGTTTCCTTGATTCACTTTACCCCTAATTCCATCTGTACCAAAATATTTTTTTGACATTATTTAAAACTTAATGATTTAAAAACTTTTATACTTTGATTCACTTCATTAACATCATGTACTCTTAGCACTTGAACTCCTTGTGTCATTGCATATAAACTGGATGATATTGTGCCACCCAATCTTTCTTTGCTATCATTATTTCCAGATAAATCTTTAATAAATCTTTTTCTAGAAACACCCAACATTATAGGAAATCCAAGTGAGTGAAAAATAGAAATGTTATTAATCAAGGTCATATTATGTTTCAAGTTTTTACCAAAACCAATACCTGGGTCTAAAATAATGTTATTATGATTAATTCCCAGTAGTCTTATTTTTTTTATTTTATTTTCAAAAAAATCATAAATATCCAAAAGAACATTTTTATACTTTGGATTCTCTTGCATTTTTTTTGGAGTTCCTTGCATATGATGAATAACAAATGGAGTTTTATATTTTTTTAAAATACTTACAGTATTTACATCATATTCTAAACCCGAAACATCATTTATTAAATTTACTTTATTTTTTATTCCTTTTTCCATAATCGAGCTTTTTCGAGTATCTAATGAAATAAATTTTTTTAATTTTTTAATCTTTTTTAAAGTATTATTAATTCTTTTCCATTCTATTATTTCATTTACATCTTTTGAACCTGGCCTAGTCGACTCTCCACCTATATCTAAAATTTTACTTCCTTTTTTTATCAAATAATTTGCATGATTTAATCCTGAATTTTTCTTATTATATTTTCCTC
>CABXCB010000017.1 GCA_902510635.1 uncultured Pelagibacteraceae bacterium | reverse complement strand
AATTAGTTTACATTTCATCTTTGTCAGCTTTCATTGGACACGTATTTCCTGTTTGGTTAAGTTTTAAAGGTGGTAAAGGTGTAGCAACATATGTTGGTATATTATTTTCTATAAATTATTTTCTGGGAATTATATTTATTATTTCCTGGTTAATAATTTTTTTTATTTCAAAATATTCATCACTTGGATCAATATTATCAAGTTTAATAATCCCAATTTTTATTTTTTTTAATTCAAATTATGAAAATGAATATTTTTTTATGATAATGTTTGTTCTAATTTTATATACACACAGAGAAAATGTTAAACGACTGATAAATAAAGAAGAATCTAAGACTAAAATTTATTAATTTGACTATTGATCTATTTTTTGTGTAGTTTCACTAATTATGAATCTTGTCATAGTTGAAAGCCCGGCAAAGGCTAAAACAATTAACAAATATTTAGGTGGTGATTATACTGTTTTAGCAAGCTATGGGCATATAAGAGATCTTCCTTCTAAAAATGGATCTGTAGACCCTGAAGATAAATTTAAAATGATATGGGAAATTGATAGTTTTTCGAAAAAATATTTAAAAGAAATTACCGATGCAGCAAAAAAGTCAGAAAAAATTATTCTTGCAACAGACCCTGATCGTGAAGGTGAAGCTATAGCTTGGCATGTAAAAGAGTATTTGGATGAAAAGAAGCTATTAAAGGATAAAAAAATTGAAAGAGTAGTATTTAATGAGATTACTAAAAAAGCTGTTACGAACGGAATTGATAATCCAAGAAATATAGAAACTAACCTAGTTGATGCCTATATGGCAAGAAGAGCTTTGGATTATTTAGTTGGATTCAATATCTCGCCTATACTATGGACTAAACTTCCAGGTTCTAAATCTGCAGGTAGAGTGCAGTCTGTTGCATTAAGATTGTTAACTGAGAGGGAGCACGAAATAGAACAATTTAAACCTGATGAGTTCTGGACCTTAAATGTAAATTTCAAAAATATAAAAGGAGATATATTGAATTCAACTGTTGTTTTGATGAACAACTCTAAAATTGAAAAATTCTCTTTTAAAAATAAAGAAGATATAAATAATGCTATAGAGTTAATTAAAAAATTAAAATATAAAATTTCAGATATTAGTTCTAAAATATATACAAGAAATCCTCTTGGTCCATTTACCACATCCACACTTCAACAAACATCTTCAAGCAAACTTGGATTTGGTGCATCTAGAACAATGCAAATTGCACAAAGATTATATCAAGGTATAGATATTGAAGGTGATACAATTGGATTAATTACATACATGAGAACAGATGGTACAAATATATCAAATGATGCAGTTAATGATTTTAGAAACTTTATAAAAAATTTATATGGTGATAATTATTTACCTAAAAAACCTAATAATTATTCTGGTAAGAAAGCTAAAAATGCTCAAGAAGCTCATGAAGCTATAAGGCCAACTGATATAACTAGAACACCAGAATCTTTGAAAAAATTTTTAAGTACAGATCAAATTAAATTATATGATTTGATTTGGTCTAGAGCACTATCATCACAAATGGAAGCTGCAAAATTTGATCGAAAAACTATTACAATTGTTTCAGATAACAATTTAAATCAATTTAAATGTTCAGGATCAACAATTAAATTTGATGGATTTTTAAAACTTACAAGAATTGAAGAAAATGATGATGAAAAAATTCTTCCTGATGTAGATAAAGAAGAAGTTTTAATAAATGAATTTATTGATGATCAGCACTTTACTCAGCCACCCCCCAGATATTCTGAAGCAAGTTTAGTAAAAAAACTAGAGGAATTGGGTATTGGAAGACCTTCAACTTATGCAAGTATTATTTCAGTAATCTCAAATAGAGGTTATGCTGATATTGTTAATAAACGATTTTTTCCTACTGACAGAGGGAAATTATTATCAGCTTTCTTAGAAAAATTATTTTCTAAGTATGTAGACTATGGATTTACTGCTGGTTTAGAAAATCAACTAGATAATATAACTGCTGGAAAAGAAGAATGGGTAAAAGTGCTTGAAAGTTTTTGGAAGGACTTCAACATAAATGTAACAAATGTTAAGGAAAAAAGAACTCGAGAAGTTCTAGATTTATTAAATGAAAGTCTTGGTGAGCTAATTTTTGAAGCAGACGAAAATGGAAAAGTTAATAGAAAATGTAAATTATGTGAAAGTGGAGAGTTAAGTTTAAAAAATAGTTTCAGAGGTGGAGCATTTATTGGCTGCTCTAATTATCCAGAGTGCAAATTTACCAGACCTTTATCTAAATCAAAATCAAACGATCAATACGCACTAGCTGAACCTAAATTAATTGGTCAAAATGAAAATGGTAAAGATATATATTTAAAAAATGGAAGATTTGGTCCCTATCTTCAATATGAAAAAATTGAAGAAGAAATAACAAATAAAAAGAAAAAAAAGAAAAAAGAAAAAGATAATTTAAAAAATGTATCTATACCGAAGGGAATAAACATAGATCAAATTGATTTAGAAAAATCAAAATATTTGTGTTCATTACCAAAAATTATAGGTCAGCATCCTGAAAATGGAAAAGATATAACGATAAATTCAGGTAGATTTGGCCCTTATCTTAAATGTGAAAACAAATCAGCAAGATTAGAAAATGTTGATGAACTTTTTACAATAGGATTAAATAGAGCAATTACATTAATAGCAGAAGCAAAGCCAGGAAGAATATCTTCTTCATTAATAAAAGACTTAGGAGAACATCCTGAGGATAAAAAACCTGTAAGAATTATGAAGGGACAATATGGACCTTACATAAAATATAAATCATTAAATGCTACAATACCTGAAGAAAAGGACCCTTTAGAAATAAACATGGAAGATGCATTAATTTTAATTGAAAAGAGAAAAGAATACGATAAATCTAGAAAAAAGAAAAAAAAGCGATGAAAAAAATTATAATAATAATATTTTTGTTTATATTTACATCTAATTATGCCCAATCTTCAGAAAGTTGTAAAGGATATAAAAAGCTATCTAAAGATTATTTAAAATGTTTAGGAGGAAAATTAAAAAATAAATCCTCAAATGTTGGATTAGACACAAGTAATATAAAAGAAAAAAAAACTTTAAGTGACTGGTTTAAAAAAAAAAAATGACTTTTGAAGAAAATATAAAAAAAGAAAATTTTAATTTACCAAGTCCTTCTGCACCTGTTGGTTCCTATGTGGCAACAAAAATAATTGGAAAATTATTATATATATCTGGTCAAATATCAATTGATGAAAGTGGAAATTTAATAAAAGGTAAATTAGGAAAAGAGTTAAATACGGAAGATGGTTACAAAGCAGCTATAAGATGTGCATTAAATATAACTTCCCAAGCAAAAAAAGCTTGTAATAATGATTTATCGAAAATTAAATCATGTGTTAAATTAACTGGATTTGTAAATTCAACTGATCATTATACTGAGCAACCTAAAGTCATTAACGGTGCATCAGATACAATAGTAAAAATTTTTGGTGATGAAGGCATGCATACAAGAGCTGCAGTCAGCTCAAATAGCTTGCCGCTAGGTGTGGCTGTAGAAGTTGATGCTATATTTGAATTGAATTAATTTATCTCCCGATACTAAAATAATTAATTTTATCTTTTTTCATTTTTTCATACGAATAAATATTTCTCATATCAAATATCTTAAATTTATTATTATTCATTATTTTTTTAAAATTGATAGATTTAAAATCATTCCACTCTGTATGAATTATAATTAAATCAGAATTTATACATGCCGATTTTATTGAACTTTTGAAGTTGACATTTTTTACCTTTTTGAATTCTTTTTTTTCACCAGTTGGGTCATAGTAATTAATCAACGCACCTCTTTTAGATAATGATGGTATCATTTTAGTACATGATGAATCTCTCATGTCATCGGTGTTAGCTTTAAATGTAACACCTAAAAAACAAATTTTTTTATTTCTTAAATTATTATTAAGCAACTTAAGTATTCTACTTGTTAATAATACAGATCGATTTTCATTTGATTTTATAACTGATTTTATTAATGATAAATTTGTTTTAAACTTCGTTGCTGTGTCTAAAATTGCTTTTGTATCTTTTGGAAAACATGAACCACCATAAGCAGGTCCAGCTCTTAAAAATCTTCCACCTATTCTATTATCAAGACCCATTCCTATAGACACATCTTCAACATTAACGTTCAATTTTTCACACATATTTGCTATTTCATTAATATATGTGATCTTCGTTGCTAAAAAAGCATTTGAGGCATATTTTATTAATTCTGCGGCCCTTCTAGAAGTATTTAAAAATTTAGCTCCCTTTGAAATCAAAGGTGAATAAAGTTGTTTTAAAATTCTGCTTGGTTTTTTTTCTGATGTGCCAATTATAACTCTGTCAGGATAGATAAAATCTCTAATAGCCTCACCTTCTCTTAGAAACTCTGGATTTGAAACTACTGAAAATAATTTTTTTTTATTTTTTTTTAAAATGATTTTTTCAACCTGGTCACCAGTAGTAACTGGTACAGTAGATTTATTAATTATTATTTTATATGAATTAATATTTTTACTAATTTCATTTGAAGCACTATAAATTTGAGTTAAATCTGCTCCTATACCCTTTTTTTTTGTAGGAGTACCCACACAAATAAATATAATATTGGAACTTCTAACTGCTTTTGATAAATTAGTTGTAAATTTTAGACGCCTAGCTTTATAGTTTTTTTTTACTAATTCTTCTAGGCCGGGTTCATAAATTGGAATAACAGAATTTTTTAAACTATTTATTTTATTTTTATCTTTGTCTACACAGATTACATCATTACCTAAATCAGAAAAACATACTCCACTAACTAAGCCTACGTAACCAGTTCCAATCATACAAATTTTCATAATTTATTAATCTCCATTGATGATTTAATATAGCCTTCCATTGAACCACAATCTAAATATTTTCCTTTAAAAGTATATCCAATTATTTTATGTCCTTCTTTTATTAACTTTCTTATTGCATCTGTAATATGAATTTCTCCACCCTTACCCTTCTTTTGATTTTTTAATTTATTAAATATTTTTTTAGGAAGTATGTATCTACCAATTACTGCATTACTGGATGGAGCTGAATTGATATCAGGTTTTTCAACTACATCATTGATATAAAAGCTATTTCTATTTATATTAATTTTTTTTGAATATATGCCCCATCTATTAACAGTTTTTTTATTTACACTCATACTTGCCATAACTGAGCATTTTTTTTTGTTATGAATTGAGATCATTTCTTTTGAACAATTTCTTTTTATTATTAAGTCATCAGGCAATAACATTAAAAAAAATTTATCTTTTATAAATTTTTTCGTCTTTAAAACTGCATCGCCTGTTCCTTTTGGATTATTTTGATATACAAATTTAATTATTTTTCTATATTTTTTAATTTTTTTATACTCACTTATAATTCTTAAATCTTTTTTATTCTTTATTATTTTTCGATAAAACTTATCATTGTAAAAATATTTTCTGATAATTTGTTTTTTTTTTGATATTATGAAAACTATTTCCTTTATACCTGCATCAATACATTCATCAATAATGTACTCTAAACCAACTTTACCATTTATTGGCAAAAGTTCCTTGGCATAAACACTTGTTAAAGGTAACAGTCTCGTTCCTAAACCTGCCAATGGTATTATTGCTTGTCTTATCATTAGAATGTATTAATTAATTGAAGTACCATAAATGATTATTTTTAAAAGAATAAATAAATTAAATAAAGAAGTTAATTTTAAGGCAAAGATTGGTTTTGTTCCAACTATGGGATCTTTGCATAAAGGTCATATTTCCCTTATTAATTTATCAAAAAAATACTGTGAAAAAACTCTAGTAAGTATCTTCATAAATCCTTCACAATTCAATAGCAGTAGTGATCTTAAAAATTACCCTAAAAATTTAAAAAAAGATATCCATATTCTTAAAAAACTTAAAGTTGATTATCTACTAATGCCAAATGTTAATGAAATTTATAAAAGTAAAAAAAGTATGAAAATTAAACTTAACAAAAAAGATAAAATTATGTGTTCTATTTATAGACCAGGTCATTTTGAAGGTGTTCTGGCTGTAATAAATCAATTTTTACTTAAATTAAAACCTAAATATATTTTTTTAGGAGAGAAGGATTTCCAGCAAATATTTTTGATAAAAAAATTTATTAAAAAAAAATTTAAAACTAAAGTTTATGCTTGCCCAATAATTCGAGATAACAATAATGTAGCTTTATCTTCAAGGAACATTTTATTGAACAAAAAAGATGTTAAGAAATCTTCTTTTATAGCTAACTTATTGTTAAAATTTAAAAATAATTTAAAAAAAAATATTAATTTTAAAAAAAATCTTAATAATTTTTTTTATAAAATAAATAGTATAACGAATATCAAGGTTGAATATTTGGAAATTAGAAATAAAAAAAATCTATCAAAAATATATAATAAAAATAATTTTAAAATATTTCTTGCTTACTATAATAAAAAAATAAGATTAATTGATAACTACTAATTCTAATAAAAGAAATAAGCACCTACACCTAAAAATGATAAAAACCCTATAACATCAGTAATAGTTGTAACAAATACACTTGAAGCAATAGCTGGATCTATATTCATTTTTTTTAACGATACAGGAACTAATATTCCAAAAAGTCCTGCTACAATCATATTTAATACCATTGAAATTGATATAATTAATGAAAGTGTTGTGTCATTAAACCATAACTGGACAACAACAGCACTAATAACTGCAAAAATAATTCCATTAAGAATTCCAATAGTAAATTCTTTTATTATATTTTGTGAAAAATTGTTTTTTGTTAGTTCATTTGTAGCAATTGTTCTAATTGTTACGGCAAGTGTTTGCATGCCTGCGTTACCACCCATTGATGCTACTATTGGCATTAAAACTGCTAATGCTACAACTTTTTCAATATCTTCTTGAAAAAAACCTATAACTACAGAGGCAATGATAGCAGTAAATAGGTTTAGTAAAAGCCAAGTAAACCTTCGTTTAGTTTTTTTAAGTACACCATCCGTTATTTCTTCATCTCCTACTCCAGCTAATCTTAATGCATCTTCTTCAGCTTCTTCTTTTAATACAGTTAATATGTCATCACTAGTTATCATCCCAACTAACTTATTATTTTTATCAACAACACAGGCTGAATTTAAATTATAATTCTCAAATATGTGTCCCACCTCTTCTCTATCCATATCTACTGGAATTGATAATTGAGACTCATTCATTATTGAATCCATTTTTGTTTCTCTTGAGGTTCTTAAAACTTTTGAGGATGGAACTGATCCAATAGGTTTAAATTCATTATCAACAATAAAAATTTCTAAAAATTCTTCAGGGAGATCCTTATTTTCCCTCAAATAATCAATAGTTTGACCAACTGACCAATTACTTGGTATAGCTGTAAATTCTCTTTGCATAATTCTTGCAGCAGAATCTTCTGGATAACTTAAACTTTCTAAAAGTATAAACCTATCTTTTGGTGGTAATGAACTTAGAATTTCATTTTTATTTTTTTCATCAATATTTTCTAATATTTTAATTGAATCGTCTGACTCTAAATTTTTTAATATGTAAACAATCGAGTCTTTTGATAAATATTTAATAACTTCAGCTTGTACAGATTCATTAATTTCAACAAATACTTCCGGATCAATTTTAAAATTATTTAGTTTAATTAAGTTCTCTCTATCATTTTCATTGAGTTGCTCGATAATATCTGCAGCATCAGCGGGGTGCATTTCTTTAAATGTATTTGAAATAAATGCAGCATCATTGTTTGCAATTTTATCTGTTACAACCTTGATATATTCTTTATTAAATTCAAAATTGACTTTTTTATCTTTTATTTTTCTTACTAAAGTCATAAAAAACCTTTATTTTTATATGGCACTATTAATGTATAATTTTTATAATACAATTCTTTAATGAGTATAGAGATAAAAAAATCAATAAAACCAGTAAATTATTTGGAAGCTTTAAGTATATTGGAAGAAAGAGTTGATAAAATAATTAAAAATCAAGAAAAGGAATTAATTTGGTTATTAGAGCATCCATCAACTTTTACAGGCGGAGTAAGTTCAAATGAAGGTGATATTTTGGATAAGAATATTAATTTAATCAAAACCTCGAGAGGTGGAAAAATTACATGGCATGGTCCGGGTCAGCTAATATGTTATCTGGTAATTAATCTAAATAATCGTAAAAAAGATATAAGAAATTTTATAAATATAATTGAAAATTCAATTATAATTTCACTAAAATCTTATGGAATTAGCTCTTTTAGCGATAGAAAAAATGTTGGAATTTGGACAAAATTAAATAATAAAGATGTAAAAATTGCAGCAATAGGTATTAAGGTAAAAAAATGGATTGCCTATCATGGATTTTCAATCAACATTAAAAATGATGTTTCTAATTATAAGAAAATTATCCCATGTGGTATAAAAGATAAGTCTGTTGGCACATTAAAAAATATTAAAAATCAAGACTATAGCAAACTGTACAATAAAATTATTAAAAATTTAGTTACTAATTTAAAAACTTAAGTCTTTTAGTTTTAATAAGTTTTTTAAAATAATTTGGTAATAAAGCCTTATATGTATGTCTTTTATCATTTATAATAAATTTAATTTTAAAGGAGTGAAGCATTAACTCTTTATTTTTAGTTTTTAAATTTTTTTCAAAAGTATATTTATCATCACCATATATAGGATGTCCTATAAGGGAAAGTTGTTTTCTTAATTGATGCTTTCTCCCTGTAACAGGATTCATTTCCAATAAGCTGCAGTTTGAATTTTTATCAAGAACTTTATAAATAGTTTTAGATTTTTCAATTATTTCTTTTTTTCCTTCATATCTTTTCAAATCTTGGTCTAAAATTCCTTTATCATTTTCTAATTCTCCATAACATATTGCTAAATAAGTTTTATGAATTTTTCTTAATCTAAATAATGAGGTAAATAATTTTGCTGTTTCTCTATTTTTCGCTATTATAAACACACCGGATGTATCTTTATCCAATCTATGTACTGAATAAGGTTTACTATTTTCAAAAATTTCACTTCTTTGAAAAATATCAATTAAATTTTTTTTTGATTTTGTACCTCCTTGTACAGCTATTCCAGATTCTTTATTTACTACTATAAAATTTTCATTATTATCTATAATAAGATTTTCATTTTCTTTAACTATTTCGATACTTGGATTGTATTTTTTTTTTTTTTGAATTATATTTTCTTTGAAATCAATCTTATATACATTGATAATATCATTAATACTCAATTTAGTGGAACTTTTAGTTTTTTTTTTATTAAGCTTAATTTTACCAGCCCTTAGTGATTTTTCTATTAAACCTTGTGGAACTTTTCCTAAATTATTTCTAATCCACTTATCAATTCTTACACCTTCATATGAAGCGTCCACTATATAAGACTTATTCATTTATTTATGAATTTATGCTGAAGCTAATTTTTTTTCTTCTTGATTCTTTTTTGTATCTTTTTTCTTTCTATCTACCTTTTTAGCTTCAATATCTCTATCTACAAATTCAATTATTGCAAGGGGAGCATTATCACCGTATCTAAACCCTGCTTTTATAATACGTGTATATCCACCTTTTCTACTTTCAAATCTTTTGGCTAATGTTTTTTTTACTTTATTTGCTGATTTAATATCTTGTAATTTTGAAACTAGTATTTTGGTATTTTGCAAATTACTTTTTTTACCTAATGTTATTATTTTATCTGCTTGAGGTTTTAGAACTTTTGCCTTTGGCAATGTAGTCGTTATTTGTTCGTATTTAATTAAAGAATTTAGCATATTTTTAATTAATGCTTTCCTATGCTCAGAAGTTCTGTTTAATTTTTTATACCCTAATTTATGTCTCATTATATAGCTTCTTCAAGTTTTTTAGACAACTCTACGATATTATCTGGTGGCCAATTTGGAATTTCCATCCCCAAATATAGTGACATAGTATTTAGCACTTCCTTTATTTCGTTTAGAGATTTTCTACCAAAGTTTGGCGTTCTCAACATTTCGCCTTCAGACTTTTGAACAAGATCTCCTATGTAGATAATATTATCATTTTTTAGACAATTCATTGATCTTACTGAAAGTTCTAATTCATCAACTTTTCTAAGTAAATTTTTATTAAATTCAGGTTCTGAGGGTTGTTCTCTTGTAACTACTTCTTTTGGTTCATCAAAATTAACAAACATCCCAAGCTGATCTTGGAAAATTCTTGCCGAATATGCAACAGCGTCTTCTGCTGAAATAGAACCATTTGTTTCAACTTCCATTATCAGTTTATCATAATCTAAAGCTTTTCCTTCTCTAGCAGTACTTACTGAATAAGAAACTTTTTTTACAGGACTAAAAAGTGAGTCTATGGGTATTAATCCTAAAGGTGGTTCTTCTTGTTTATTCATTATTGCAGAAACATATCCTTTTCCATTTCCAACAGTCATCTCCATATGAAAATTTGTATTTTCATCAAGGTTACAAATAACCAAATCGGGATTTAAGATTTCTATATCTGCAACTTCTAAAATATTTGATGCTTTAATTTCTCCAGGACCTTTAGCATCTAAAATTAGTTTTTTAGATCCTTCTGCATTACTTTTTAAAGCTAAGGATTTAACGTTTAAAACAATATCAGTAACGTCTTCTCTAACTCCCTTAATTGAAGAAAATTCATGGAGTACTCCATCAATCTGTATAGCTGTGACTGCAGTTCCTCTTATTGATGATAACAAAATTCTTCTTAAAGAGTTGCCCAATGTTAATCCGTAACCTTTTTCTAGAGGTTCAGCTATAATTTTTGCATAAGACTTATCATTACTTAATTGAACATCTAATTTTGTTGGTTTAATAAGTGATTTCCAATTTTTTATATTCACATTAGTAGTTTCCATTTTTAAACTCTCCTTTTTTTTGGTGGTCTTGTTCCATTATGTGGCATTGGTGTTGAATCTTTAATTGTAAGAATTTTAAATCCTCTTGCTTGTAAAGCTCTTAAAGCAGTTTCTCTTCCAGAGCCAGGTCCTTTAACTTCTACAGATAAAGTTCTCATACCAGCTTCTAAAGCTTTTACTGCAGCAGCATCAGCGGCTACTTGTGCTGCATAAGGAGTTGATTTTCTTGATCCCTTGAAACCTTTTTGTCCAGCTGAAGCCCATGAAATAACATTGCCACTAGTATCAGCTATAGAGACTATTGTATTATTAAATGTTGACTGTACATAAGCCACTCCATTTAAAATATTTTTTTTAGTTTTTTTTTTTTTGGAATAAGAACTTTTTTTACTATTTTTTGTTTTTTCTTGATTTTGATCTTTTTGATCATTGCTAACATTTTTATCTTTACTCATAATTATTAAAAATTTATTTTTTTAATGGGGTTAATTTTTTTCCTGCTATAGCGATAGCTTTTCCTTTTCTTGTTCTAGCGTTACATCTTGTTCTTTGACCTCTTACAGGAAGTTTTTTTCTATGTCTTGAACCTCTGTATGAGGCTAAATCAATTAATCTTTTTATACTTAAAGAATTTTCTCTTCTTAAATCTCCTTCAACTGTATAATTTTTATCAATATATTCTCTAATCTTTAAAATTTGTTCATCTGATAATTGGTTAACCCTTGTTACTTTTGGTATTTCTAAATCTTTGCATATTTGATAAGAAAACTTGTCACCAATACCATAGATATATCTCAGTCCAATATGAACTAATTTATTTTGAGGAATATTTACACCTGCTATTCGAGCCATAATATTGTGATAAAATTTAGCCTTTTATATAAGAAGTTCTTTTAAAGTCAATGTATTATACTCTTATAATTTGCTCAATTTTGCTTGAAATTACTTCAATTTCTTCACCTCCATCTATTTCATAAAAATTTCGATTTTTGCAATAGAAATCTAAGACAGGTCTGGTTGTATCCATGTAAGTATCATACCTTTTAAGAATGGTGTTTAAGTCATCATCTGATCTTTTTTCTAGAATTTTTCTTCTCTCAATTCTTTTTATTATTGTTTCTTTATTAACATTAAGAAAAAAAATAAAGTCTATTTTTTGGTTAGAACTATCTAACAATAAATCTAAATTTTTAGCCTGATTTAAAGACCTCGGATATCCATCAAATATTAATTTATCTTTTTTTTTAGGGTCGAATATAATATTTTTTATAAGTTTGTTAACAACATCATCAGTTGCAAAATCACCTTTAGATATGATTTCTTCTATTTCTTTACCAATTTCAGATTTATTTTTTATTTCAGTTCGTAAAAGATCTCCTGTTGAAACTTGATGAAGATTAAATTTTTTTACAATATTTTGTGCTTGAGTTCCTTTTCCTGCACCTGGTGGTCCAAAAATTACAACATTCACTTAATTATCTTCCAAATTTAGTTTTCTTTATTAATTGCTCATACTGAGAGCTCATTAGTCTCGTTTGTATTTGAGTAACAGTATCTATAGCAACCACAACAACGATTAAAATTGAAGTTCCTCCTAAATAAAAAGGTATTGGATAGTTAGCTATTAAAAATTCTGGCATTAGACAAACTAGCGTTAAATATAATGCTCCCATAGTAGTAAGTTTAGTTAATATGTTGTCAATATATAAAGCAGTACTTTCTCCTGGTCTAATACCTGGAATAAATCCTCCATATTTTCTTAAATTTTCTGCAGTTTCTGTAGGATTAAAAGTTATAGAAGTATAAAAAAATGTAAAAAAAATAATTCCTGATGCATAAAGTAACATATATAAAGGTTGACCTTGAGAAAAAAATGAAACTATTATTTGAAAAGTTTCATTCTGCGAAGCATTGAAATTAGAAAAAGTTACTGGAAGTAACAATAATGCAGAAGCAAATATCGCTGGTATAACACCAGCTGAATTTATTTTTAATGGTAAATGAGAAGAGTCGCCACCATAAATTTTATTTCCCATTTGTCTCTTTGGGTAGTTAATTAATATTTTTCTTAATGCTCTTTCCATAAAAACTATAAACATTATTGTTGCTACTAACAAAACAAATATAAAAATTATCATAACTGTTGAAATAGCACCTGTTCTACCTAATTCAAAAGTTGTTACCAAAGCTCTAGGAATTTCAGCTACAATTCCAGAAAATATTATTAGTGATATTCCGTTACCAATACCTCTTTGTGTAATCTGCTCTCCCAACCACATCAAAAACATTGTTCCAGCCACAATCGTTGTCACTGTAGAAATTTTAAAAAATATTCCAGGGTTAATTACTAAATTCGCTGATGACTCAAGTCCAACAGATAATCCATAACCTTGAACTGTAGCTAATAAAACAGTTCCATATCTTGTAATTTGAGTTATTTTTTGCCTACCAATCTCTCCTTGACTTTTTAAATTTTTAAAATAATCAGAAACTCCTGTTAACAATTGAACAATAATTGATGATGAAATATAAGGCATAATACCTAGGGCAAAAATTGCCATTCTACTTATAGCTCCTCCAGCAAATACATTAAACATTCCTAATAAACCTTGCTGGTTTGATTTCATCATTTCTTGAAGTTGATCAGGATCAATTCCAGGTAATGGAACAAAAGTACCAAACCTGTATACTGATAAGATAAAAATGGTAAATAAAATTCTATTTCTTAAATCATTTGATTGAGAAGATTCACTCATATAATTTTATTTTTTTTGCGTTAGGCTAATATTTCCGCCAGCATTTTCTATCTTCTTCATTGCTGATTTTGATGCAAAATCTACACTTAAATTAATTTTAAATTTTATTTCACCTAATCCTAAAATTTTTAATTTATTGTATGATTTATTTAAAATCTTTGTTTTTTTTAAAGTATCTAAATCTATTACACTATCTGGAAGTATTTTTTTGCTATCGACTAAATTTTGAATTTTTTCTAAGTTAATAATTGCAATTTTTTCTTTTTTTACTGGTTTAAATCCTCTTTTAGGTAATCTTCTATATAGTGGCATTTGGCCACCTTCAAAACTTTTAATAGCTACACCACTTCTTGATTTTTGTCCTTTCACACCTCTACCTGATGTTTTTCCTTTTCCTGAACCTATTCCTCTTCCCACTCTAATTTTTTTTACTTTAACCTGAGTTGTAGAGTTTAAATTTGTCATTATCCTCTTTTTTCAATTATTTCAGAAATTTTTTTATTTCTAAGAATAGATATATTCTTTGGTGAATTTTGTTTTAAAAGTGCTTTTATACAAGCTCTAATAACATTGTGAGGATTTGCAGTTCCTAGAGACTTAGCTACTATATCTTTTATACCTAGAACTTCACAAACAGCTCTTACTGGACCTCCGGCTATTATTCCTGTGCCTTTAGGTGCAGCTCTTAACTTAATTTTTCCAGCTCCATCTTTTCCATATATATCATGATGTATAGTTCTTCCTTCTCTTAAAGGTATATGAATTAATTTTCTTCTAGCTAATTCATTTGCTTTTTTAATAGCATCAGGAACTTGTTTAGCTTTAGCATGCGCTATACCAATTTTTCCATTTTGATTACCTACTACTACTAAAGCTGAGAATCCAAACCTTCTTCCACCTTTGACAACTTTGGTAATTCTATTTATGTGAACTAATTTTTCTAAGTATTCATTATTTTTATCAAATTTTTCCATAATTTAAAAATCCATTCCATTTTTTCTTAAAGTATCTGCTAAAGTTTTCACACGTCCATGATATTTATAAAAACCTCTATCAAAATAAATTTTTGTAATTTTTTTTTCTAATGCTTTTTTTGCAAGTGCTTCACCTACTATTTCAGATAGTTCTGTTTTATTTTTTTTATTTTTAGCTTTTATTAATTTATCTTTCGAAGATGCAGATAAAATTGTAATATTTTTATCATCATCTATTATTTGTGCACTTATATTTTTTGCAGATCTAGAAACACATAACCTATATCTATCCTTTTTAGATACTTTTTTTAGATTATTTCTTACTCTAAATTTTTTT
>CABXCB010000016.1 GCA_902510635.1 uncultured Pelagibacteraceae bacterium | reverse complement strand
AATGCCCAAGGTGTAGCGTTAACCGCTGAGTGAGCTTTAGTTATACCTGCTAAACCTTTTGGTACAGTCGCTAAATCAGCTGCAGAGTTTTTTATTGATCCTAAACCAAATTGGCTTTCTAGATCAGCAATTCTCGCAACTTCATCAGCTAACATAAAGTGTGGGAAGAAACCCGCACCCATTTTGTTACTGATCCAAAATACTGGAAGCAAGTAAGCTATTATCAGTACGATATATTGTGCAACTTGTGTCCAAGTTACCCCTCTCATACCTCCTAACATTGAACATAGTAAGATACTTACTAGTCCAATATAAACTGCGTATTGGAATGGGATATCTAGAGCAACAGATGCAATAGTACCTGTAGCGTTAATTTGTGCAGTCACATAAGTAAATGAAGCAACAGTTAAGACTATTACTGCAAGTAATCTAGCTAAATTACCACCGTATCTTGTACCAATGAAATCTGGAACTGTGTAACAGCCGAATTTTCTTAGGTATGGTGCTAATAAAGATGCAACTAATACGTATCCACCAGTCCAACCTACAAGTAGTGCCATATAACCATAACCTTTAAAGTAAATACCACCTGCCATTGCAACGAACGATGCACCAGACATCCAGTCTGCTGCAGTCGCCATTCCGTTGAACACGGTTGGTACTTGCCTTCCAGCTACGTAATAAGCATCAGCTTGTGCTGTACGTGATAGATAACCAATTATAGCGTAGATGGCTACAGTAAAAGCAACGAAACAAATTCCGATTGCTTTAGCTGTCATACCCATCTGTTCGCCGATTGCCATAATGATTATGAAACCTAAAAATCCACCCGTGTAGATTCCATAAACTCTAGGCAAATTATCTATAAAATTACCTTTAATCATTTAATCATCTCCTTTTTCACTGAAGCCAAATTCTTCATCGATTTTTTCTTGTCTATTTGCAAACCAGAAAACTAGGATTACGAAAATTCCAAGAGATCCCTGACAAGTAAACCAATATGTCAGTGGATAACCGAAGGGCCCTGTTACAGACTCCATTTCAGCTCCGAAAAGGAAGATGCCAATTGAGAATACAAACCAAATTGCTAATGTAACCATTAGCAGACCTCTGGTTTTTTCCCAGTGTTGTGCTTGTTTTGACATTTTTACCTCTCTCTTAATTAGTTATAACTGGCGGAAACCATAACCATTATGGAAGAGATTTAAAGTGTTAAAATTGTTAATATTTTATGGACTTTTTGAGGTATAAATTAATTAAATAGCTATTTTTATGGCAAAATACAAACTAACTTGGAAAGACCTTTCTTGGAGTGATTTTAAGATTTATTTATTTTCACTTTTTAAAGTCTTCATGCCAAAGACAAAAATAGGTAACTTGGATGAATTAGAAAGTTTTATACAAACAAAATCAGCCTGGGTTACCCAAGTAACACTTTATGGTTACTTAAAAACTAGAATGGGAACAAGATATGTTCTTCACTTTGAAAATGATAAATTTATGGCATCTGTAAATTTAGCTAAGTGGAACATGTATGCTGTAGCTCTTCAGGATCTGACACTTTTCACATTTTCCTATTTAAAAACCAATTTGAATTATCAAGACATCGATAAAGCTAAAGAAATTTTTCTAAAAATTTTAGATGATGAAACTACTAATAAAATGCCATTAGATATTATTGAAGAAGCAAAAAAAAATTTTAATGAAAGATTACAAAACATTAATTGGAATACTTATTATAATGATCTTCCATTTAATCCTAGCGCATTATCATTATATCAGTGGGCGCCAATAGCTGACGAATTAAAACAACTTGATCGTAAAATAGTTTTGAATTCAGTAATTTTAAAGTGGGATATTGTTAAAAAAGAATTTAATGAGAGAATAAAATTCTAAATATTTTTTCTATTATCAACTAGACTTTTAACTACACTTGGATCAGCTAAGGTTGTTGTGTCTCCAAGTTGTTCATGTTCATTAGAAGCTATCTTTCTTAAAATTCTTCTCATAATTTTCCCAGACCTTGTTTTGGGTAGCCCAGGTGCAAACTGAATAAAATCTGGTGTTGCAATTGCACCAATTTGTTTTCTTACCCATAACTTTAATTCTCTTTCTAGATCACCACTAGGCTCTTCTCCTACATTTAAAGTTACATAGCAATATAATCCATTTCCTTTTATATCATGAGGACATCCAACTACTGCAGCCTCCGCAACTTTTGAATGTGCTACAAAGGCACTCTCTACTTCTGCAGTTCCTAAATTATGTCCTGATACAATAATAACATCATCCACTCTTCCAGTTATCCAATAGTATCCATCTTTGTCTCTTCTACATCCGTCCCCAGTAAAATATTTTCCATCGAACTGAGAAAAGTATGTTTCTATAAATCTATTATGGTCTCCATACACCGACCTCATTTGACCCGGCCAAGATTGAGCTATACATAACCTTCCTTGTGCCTCTCCTTTTAGAACTTTACCATCTTTATCAACTATTTCTGGCTTGATTCCGTAAAACGGTTTTGTTGCAGATCCAGGCTTTAAATCTATTGCTCCAGTTTGTGGACTAATTAATATTCCACCTGTTTCAGTTTGCCACCAAGTATCAACAATAGGACATTTGGAATCCCCTACAGTTTTAAAATACCATTGCCAAGCTTCTGGATTTATTGGTTCTCCAACAGTTCCAAGTAATTTTAGAGTTTTTCTCGATGTTTTTTTTACCGGGCCATCTCCTTCTCTCATCATGGCTCTTATTGCAGTTGGAGCAGTATAAAAAATATTTACTTTATACTTATCCACTATTTGCCACCATCTGGACCAATCAGGATAGTTAGGAATACCTTCAGACATTATTGTTGTTGCTCCATTTGAAAGAGGCCCATAAATTATATAACTGTGGCCTGTAACCCACCCAATATCAGCAGTGCACCAGTATATATCTTTTGGTTTATAGTTAAAAATATACTGATGGGTCATTGATGCATAAACCATATAACCACCGGTCGTGTGTAAAACTCCTTTAGGCTTTCCTGTGGATCCAGATGTATATAAAATAAATAATGGATCTTCAGCATTCATTTCCTCAGGCTCACAATTCTTTGAAGCTTTTTTAGTTATATCGTGATACCAAACATCTCTACTTTCATCCCAATTAATTCTGTTTCCAGTTCGTTTTACTACAACACACTTTTTTACATTTGGACAATTCAAAAGAGCTTCATCAACTGTTGCTTTTAAATGTATAATTTTCCCTCCTCTAACACCTTCGTCAGCAGTAATAACATAGTCAGATTTGCAATCATTAATCCTTCCAGTAATACTATCTGCTGAAAAACCTCCAAAAATAATTGAATGAATTGCTCCTATTCTTGCACATGCTAGCATTGTATATGCTAACTCAGGTATCATAGTTAAATAAATTGTAACTCTATCCCCTTTTTTTACTCCTATTTCTTTTAATCCATTTGCCACCTTTGAAACCTCTTGGTGCAATTGTTTGTAGCTAATTTTTTTTTGAACTTTTGGATCATCACCGACCCAAATTATTGCAGTTTTATCTTTATTTTTCTTTAGGTGACGATCAATACAGTTAGCTGAAGCATTTAGAGTTCCATCATAAAACCATTTAATATTAACATCGGTTTTGCTGTATTTATAATCTTTAATTTTTGTATATGGCTTGATCCAGGTAATTCTTTTGCCTTCTTTCTTCCAAAAGTTATCGTTGTTTTTTAAAGACTCTGAATATTTTTTTTCATATCCAGATTTATTTACTATAGCTTTTTTTATCCAATCACTTTTTGGTTTATAAATTAATTCTGTATTTTCAATTTTTTTGGATTTAACTTTTTTTAATCTTTTTTTTCTTGTTTTTACTTTTCTTTTTTTAGATTTTTTCTTTTTAGTTTTTTTTCTTTTTTTCTTTTTTAGCATAAAGGTTTATTTTTTATCAATACTACTCATCTTCAAAATAATTTTCCAGCTTTTAGAGTCAATTGGCATGACCGATAGTCTGCTTTGCTTTATCAATCCTAAATGGCTTAATTCCTTATTGTTTTTAATGTTTTCAAGAGTTACTGGCTTAGGTAATTTACCTTTAAACTTAACTGTGACCGCAACGAAGCGACCACTTTTATCTGTTTTATCTAAATAAGCTTCTTTAATAACCTCAACTATACCAACAATTTCTTTTCCAATATTTGAATGATAGAAAAAACAAAGATCAGCTTTTTTCATACTTTGTAAGTTCTTGGCTGCCTGATAATTTCTAACCCCATCCCACGGAGCTCCTTTAATTCCAGTTTTTTTTTGCTGATCGATTGACCAAACGTCAGGCTCAGATTTAAGTAACCAGTACTTCATCTAATTGTTTCTCCAATGTTTACGGCATTTTTGAATCATCAGTGTTTCATTTTCCTTGGTTTTTTTCTAACTCGTACTATGCAAAGTACTATACATTTTTATATTTTAATAATTTTTATATCTTTAGATAAAATGGGTTTTTTAGATTTTTTTAATCTTTTTAGCACAAATTTTAAAAAGTGTTTCCCTTTATCTATGGCTATAAATTGTAAATTCATTTCATTAGCAACAACCACTGAAGTTCCAGATCCAGCATAAGCATCCATTACTAAATCACCTTTATTTGTAGAAATTTTAAATATTTTTTCGATTAACTTTTTTGGCTTAGGTGTTTCAAATACTTTAGAGCCTCCATAATTTAAGATTTCTTTTTTTGCCTCATCATTGGTGCCAACATCAGCTCCAAACCAAATAGTTTCCGGAGTAGTACCTAGTTTAGATTCAGATAAAAACTTTTTAAATCTTGGAGCACTATTTCCATCTAATCCAAACCATATTCTTTTTTCCTTCACAAGTTGTTTAAATTTTTTTTCGTTATATGCCCAACATCTACCTCTTGGAGGATCAAATATTTTTCCTGATGGACTTTTAATCTTATAAAATTGTGACTTTACCGCATGACCTGCTTGAACATTTATAGATACTGACTGCCAACTTCCTCTTTGGTCACTATCAGGATTTTTATATCTTTTTAAAATGTCACTAGAAACTTTAAGTTTATTTGCCGATCTATCGAATAACTTTTTATTTTTCGCATAAACCAAAATATACTCATGATTATTAGAAAAGGTCTTTCTATTCTCCCTAGTAGTTCTTTGTTGCCAAACGATTGTAGTGACAAAGTTTTCTCTACCAAAAATATCATCCAAAGCGACTTTTAAATAATGTATTTCATTGTCATCTATAGATATCCACATACTCCCATTATCTTTTAAAAATTTGTGCATTAATTTTATTCTTGCTTCTAGTTCTGATATCCATTTTTCGCTTTTCCTATCATCGTAGTGATTATAAAGCTCTCCGTTATTATATGGTGGATCTATATAAATACATTTTACCTTAGATTTAAATTTTGGATAAATGACGTTTAAACTAGACAAATTTTCACCTAATATTAATTTTTTAATATTTTTTGATTTTTCGCTCATTTTAATTTTTACAAATAATTAAAATTTCTGCTTCATCCAAAGCATTTAAATGTAGCGATGATTTATTAAGCTTATTATGAGTAAATTTACCGAGAGTTCTAACCTCTACAAATTTGAAATATTTTTTTGCAAGTTTTTTTAGGACATTTAAAGTAACCACTCTTGGATGAGATTTTTTATTTTCATCATATGGAGAATATGAGAGTAATAAAATTTTATTTTTTTTTGCAACTTTATCAAATAAATATTCAAAAGTTTTTGGAGCCTTCGATCTGATACAAAAGTCGGATTGGTGTCTATTTTCTCTATACATACCTCTGCTATTTTTAATCTTGCCTGCTATTTTTGTTTTTGAAACAATAGGACTATCAAATAATGAAATTGTTTCTAATACATGATAAAAACGTGAATAGTGATCTCTCGTATAGGGTGGATCTGCATATACAATTTTAATTTTTTCATCAATTTTTTCTAATGTTTTTTTAAAATCTAATCTAAATATTTTGTGTTCTTTGTTACGGGCCTTAATATTAGAATACTTACTAAACCATTTTTCAAAATAAAAAATTACATCTAAATTTCTATCCTTTTTAAGTTGGTTTAATAACCCATTCTTTGGTTTATTATTTTTATCTCTTGGTCTTATAGGTTGTGCAAATTGTTTTCCCACAGTATTTACTAAATCACTTGCTGTGCTTAACAAAGACGCTAATAGAAAATTCTTATATTTTTCATTTAAATTATTAATATGATTTAAAATTACATCCAGAACAATTGATTGTTTAAAAGAAAAAAATAATCCCCCATAATATTTAGTTATTATAAATTTTTTTTTATCTTTTTCTAAAATTTTTTTTGTTTCAGATAAAACTTTATATAATTCTTTATTTATTTTTTTATTTTTTTCTTCAATAAAATTATAAATGG
Source organism: uncultured Pelagibacteraceae bacterium (assembly GCA_902510635.1). Taxonomy (GTDB): domain Bacteria; phylum Pseudomonadota; class Alphaproteobacteria; order Pelagibacterales; family Pelagibacteraceae; genus Pelagibacter. The sequence continues at coordinate 10,319 of CABXCB010000016.1, read as the reverse complement.
AACAGTCCTCTAGAAAATTACAAATTTTATCGGTGTTATTAATATTTCCATTTAAAATTTGATTTTCATAATTAATTATTTTTTTAAACTTTTTTAATTCAATTTCTATTACTTCTTTCCTTTTCAGGCTTGGAATAAAGTTATCTATAAAATTATTTGAAATTGGATTTAATAATGCTTCACATATAACTTTTGAATAATTTTGAATATCTGAACAAAATATAAGTCTTTCTCCTGAAAGATAATGAGAAACTACGCCAGAGCCAGAAAACAGATCGCAAACACCTTTTTTTGATGGATCTATTTCATCAATTGTTTTTTTTATAAATTCTAATGATCTTAATTTACTTCCCAAATAATGTATTGTTCGAAAAGTAGAATTTTCCTCAAAATTTTTAAATTCAATTTTTACAGCTCTATTTTGTTGCATATTTTTTAAATACTGTCTTATCAAGGATTTTTTTAATTTTTTTTACACTAGTTGTTATCCTTTTAATATTTTCTTTTTTACCTTTCCAATTTCTTTTAGACCAAATTGCGAGTTTTTCATGACCCTTGTCTTTTGGCATAAATAAATGATAAAGAAACATTCTCGTAGCTATCTGAATAAATACCCCTATAGGCTTACCCTTTTCTGGATAATCTAATCCTGATGCAGCATCTAATTCAAATCTATAATTATGACTTCTTACAGTAACATTTTGTCTGCTTTCTATTTCTGATAGAGACCCATCTTTTTTTATATTTCTCAACAAAACTCTATAACTGCTATCAAATGTATAAGCTTTAAAAAACTCCTTAAAAGTTTTTATGTCAAAATTTGCCTGTTTCCATCTATTTCCACTTTTAGGTATTTCTGCAATTAAAACTTTATTTGTTTCATCAAAACTCCATCCTTCATCAATAGAAGTTTGTATTTCTGCAAATTTTTTTATTTCACTATTTATTGATTTTAAAATTTCTTTTCTTGATCTCTTTGATTTCCCTGTACCAAATTTATTTTTTTCTGCTTTATCAATAACTTCAGGATCATTTGGGCTTCTAAGTTTATTGCTAGACTCTTTAAGCCATTCTTTCCAATAATTTTCCGCTTCTTTGTATTGATTTTCACTAATTTCAATATTATTGAAAGCTTCCTTGTTTAATCTTAGCCCCTGCAATGTTAAATTTCCGGATCCTATTACCATAGATCCTTTTTTATTTTGTTTTTTAAACAAACTGAATTTTGGATGAAATAGACCTTTACTTATTCTGTCATGATAAATTTGTACCTTAAAATTAGGGTAATTTTTTTCTAAATTAGATAGTATTTCTAAAGATTTAACATTAGTTATAAGGTCTATACCAACTACTGCATGATATGAACCTACCTGAAAAAGTTTTTGAAATGTTGGATCTTCCCATAAAAGTTTAATCCCGTCAGGAGTAACCCAAGCATATGCCCCAAATCCTATAACTGCATCTGAGCAGGATTTTAAAAGAGCTTCGTGCGTCGAATATTGTTGCGAGTAAGATAAATCCTGAAAATAAAACATAATAATTTATAAATTCTAAACTAACGCATAGATTAACTATTTTTAAGGAAAAGTATTTACAAGTCTTGATTGTGCCAAGTAAATAAGTCTGCCTCAAAAGGTATATTTCTAAACTTTAATAATGCTTTATATTTTTCAAGTCTTTCATTTTTTTTAGCTTCTTTTAGATACCTGAGTATTTGATCGTATGTAAGTCCTCTTAATTTATCTTTTTTTACATCGATATATTCTTCATATTCCATACCACATATTGCTTTACCCTTGTGAGGAACAATGTGCTCTGCATATGTAATACTATCATGTGTTTCTTTTAAGAAATCAAAATAGCAGGCAATCTGATTTTCAGACTTGAAAAGATAATCTCTTCTATAATCGAATAGTTCTTGTTGCATATTTTGGAGTTATTTAAAATTCTGAAACGAACTTTAACAATTATTAACATAATCATTAATAGTGGCAAAAGTTTGAAATCGTACTATGCCATGTACTATACATTTGATGATTATAATTAGCTTTAATCAACATTTTTAATTGTAAAGATAAGGTAAAGGTTAGTGGGAGTCGGTAGAGTCTTAACGATGTATCACAAGTGTTGGTTTAAGTAACCAGTATTTCATTAAATTTTTATACCAGCCCCTTTTAAAAAAATAGCATTTTCGTCCAGTTGCCATCTTGGTTTTGCAGGAAAATCCAAATCGTTAAATTTTTTTTGTTTATATTTTTCTAAACCAGTAAATGCAATCATTGCAGCATTATCTCCACACAAGTTAATAGGTGGAAATATTGCTTCAAAATTTTCTTCCTTACAAAGCTTTACTAAAACCTCTCTTATTTTTTTATTTGCCGCAACACCTCCAGCCACAACAAAAGTTTTATTTTTATTTTTATAAATATTATTAAATTCATTAAAAGCAACTTTACTTTTTTTGTATAATATTTCTTCCATTGTTTTTTGGAAAGAAGCTGCAAGATCATATTTATCTTTTTCATTTTTTATATTTTTTGTAATTCTAAGAATGGCAGTTTTAAGTCCTGCAAAAGATAAATTACATCCACCTTTATTAATTATAGGTTTTGGTAAATCAAATTTTGTTGGATCACCTTTTTTTGCCCAAACTTCTATTTGTGGACCACCTGGAAATTCTATACCAAGCAATTTTGCAGTTTTATCAAATGCTTCTCCAGCAGCATCATCAATAGTAGTTCCAAGTCTTTTATACTTTCCTAGCCCTTCAACACATAAAAATTGGCTGTGTCCTCCAGATATCAAGAGTAAAAGATAAGGATAATTTATTTTTGAATTTAATTTAGGACTTAAAGCGTGTCCTTCTAAATGATTTACAGCAATAAATGGTTTTTTCAAAGATGCTGCAATAGCTTTACCAAAATTAAGTCCAACTGATAGACAAACTATTAATCCAGGACCGGCAGTTGCAGCGACAGCATCCACATCATTTAAACTTACTCCACTTTCATCTAGTGCTTTTTTTGCAATTAAATCAATTTTTTCTATATGAGCTCTTGCAGCAAGTTCAGGGACTACGCCTCCAAATTCTTTATGAATATTTACTTGGCTAGAGACTATATTAGATAAAATTTCTGGCCCACCTTCCTTATTTTCTTTAATTAAAGCGACTGCAGTTTCGTCACAACTAGATTCTATTCCAAGTATTATAGGTTTTTTTGACATAAATTAGTTTTTATTACTTTCAAATTCTAAATATAAAGAGGGAATATAAATTAATTTAATGAAAAGCAAAAAAATTATTATTGGATCAAGAGGCAGTAAATTAGCTTTAATATATGCTGAAAAAGCAAAAAAAAAAATTTTAGAAGCATCTAAAGAATTTAATATAGTGAGTGTTGAAATAAAAAAGATAACAACAGCAGGAGATTTAAATCAAAAAGATAGACTTTCTGAAATAGGAGGAAAAGGTCTTTTTTCAAATAAAATTGAAAAAGAATTATTAGATAATAAAATTGATATTGCGGTACATGCTTTAAAAGATATGCCATCAGATGAAACTGAAGGATTATTAACAAATTGTTTTTTAGAAAGAAATGATCCTAGAGAAGTATTAATTTCTAAAAATAAAATTAAATTTAAAGATTTAAATCAAAATTCAATAATAGGAACTTCTTCTTTTAGAAGAGAATTTCAATTAAAAAATAAAAGAAATGATTTAAATTATAAATTAATCAGAGGCAATGTTGACACTAGGATTAACAAACTAAATCAAAATTTCTACGATGCTGTAATATTATCTTGCGCTGGTATTAACTCTTTAAATTTAAATCAACATATTTCTGAAATTTTTTCTATTGATGAAATTATTCCAAGTGCTGGACAAGGAGTTATAGCACTACAATGCAAAAGTGATGATGAGTATATAAAAAATGTTTTAAAAAATATAAATGATGAAAAAACTTTTAAAAGTGTTCAAGCAGAAAGAAACGTTCTTAAAGTTTTAGAAGGAGACTGCGAAACTGCAGTTGGTGCAATATCAATTATAAATAATGAAAATATAACACTAGAAGGAGAACTTTTTTCTTTAGATGGAAAAGAAAGATTTTATTGCAAGTCTTCCAAAGATATAAAATATGCTGCAGAACTAGGAATAGAAATTGGTGAAGATTTAAAAAGTCAATCTAAGGGGAGTTATAAAAAATAGCATGCATATTTTGTTTACAAGACCTTTGGAAGATAGTGAGGAGCTAATATTAAAATTTAGAGATCTTGGTCATAAAGTTTCACATATGCCAGTTATTCAAATTGAAAAAGTTGAATATCAAAAAATAAAATTTTTAGATTACAAAGCAATAATTTTTACAAGTGCTAATGCACTAAAATTTTTAGACACAAAACTAATTGATAAAAAAATTATTTGTTTTTGTGTTGGAGTCGCAACAGAAAAAAAAGCACTTAGCCTTGGATTTCAAAATGTAATAACGGCTGAAGGAAATGTAAGAAATTTAAAAGAGTTAATATTACAAAATTTTAATTCTTCTTTAGGAAAAATGCTTTATGTGAGTGGAGAAGTTATTTCAAATGATCTTGATAAAAATTTAGTATCACTTGGATATAATATACAAAGAGTTATTAACTACACTTCAAAACCTAACTATAAATTAGACGAAAAATTTATAGAAAAATTAAGATCAAACATGCCCGACATTGTTTATGTTTATTCTCAAAATAGTGCTATTAGCTTCCTAAAATTAATAAATAGTTACAAATTAAATGATTTTTGGATGAATACTAATTTAATGTGTATTAGTGAAAAATCATCGTCAGTATTAAATAAAATTAAGTGGAAAAAAATTTTTATTTTTAGTCCTGGAGAAGAAGAATTTTTGCTATATAAAATTTAAAAATGGAATTATTTAATAATTTTAAATCACTGTTTCTTTCTGTCTGGGAAAGAGGAATTTTAGGTGTAGATATTCTTCAAATATTAATTGGTGTTGGAATATTTTTTGTATTTTTAATATTTAGAGGAATCATAAGCAAAGTTATTATTAAAAGATTAGAAAATATAGCAAAGAGAACAACAAATAAATTTGATGACTCTTTTGTTTCTGCAATGGAAGGGCCAGCTAGGTTTTTACCAATAGTTATTGGTTTTTTTATTGCAAGTTATTATATGTCTTTCTCTGAAGAAAGTAGAGAAATTGTGGATACAATTAATAGAACTTTAATAACTATCTTTATTTTTTGGGTTATGCATCAAATTATAGAACCGGTTTCTTATGTACTAAGTGGTTTGAATAAAATATTAACAAGAGAGCTTATTGGTTGGATTATTAAATCATTAAAAGTACTAATTTTTATTTTAGGTATAGCAGCAGTTCTAGAACTGTGGGGTATAAAAATTGGTCCAATTATTGCTGGTTTAGGTTTATTTGGTGTTGCTGTTGCTTTGGGTGCACAAGATTTATTTAAAAATTTAATTTCAGGAATATTAGTATTAGTCGAAAAAAGATTTAAAATTGGAGACTGGATTTTAGTTGAAGGAATAATTGAAGGAATTGTAGAAAAAATAGGATTTAGATCAACTGTTATAAGAAAATTTGATAAATCAATTGCAATTATTCCAAATTTTCAATTTGCAGAAAACGCAGTAATAAATGTAAGTCAAACTACAAACTGGATTATCAGTTGGGTAATTAATTTACAATACGATTCAACAGTTGATCAACTTAAAACGATAAGAAATGAAATTGAAGATTATATAAAAAAAAACGAAGATTATAAACCTGAGCTTGGATATGCAGTTAGGGTTGATAAGTTTGCAGACAGTTCAATTGATATGTATATTCGTTGCTTTACAAAAACAGATGATTGGGATGTGTGGTTAGCTGTTAAAGAAAGATTAGCAATTCAAATTAAACAAATTGTTGAAAAAAATGGAGCCTCGTTTGCATTTCCTAGCCAGTCTATTTATGTTGAGAAAAAATGATTGCTATTTTTTATTTAGTGCTTCAAGTTTTAAAAATTTATACTTATGTTGTAATTGCAAATGTAGTTATAAGTTGGTTGATAGCTTTTAATATTTTAAACACATCAAATAGATTTGTTTACTCAGTACTAGATTTTACCTATCGTTTAACAGACCCTGTTTTGAACAGAATTAGGAGATTTTTACCTAACTTAGGTGCTTTTGATATTTCACCAATCATACTTCTTTTGTTGATCTGGTTTATAGAAATGTGTATGAAGCTTTACGTGGCACCAATAATATTTAACTAATCCATGATATTAATAGACGGAAAAAAAATAGCAGCAGAATTAAGAGAAGATTTAAAGAAAGAAGTTTCTGAGCTAAAATCTAAATATAACAAAGTTCCAGGGTTAACGGTAATTTTGGTTGGGGATGATGCACCAAGTCAAATTTATGTAAGAAATAAAGAAAAGTCAGCAAAAGAAGTAGGTTTAAAATCAGAATTAATTAAATATCCAGATACAGTTGAGGAAAAAACAGTTTTAAATAAAATTGATGAACTTAATAGAGATGAAACTGTATCAGGTATTTTAGTTCAACTACCTTTACCAAAACACATAAATAAGCAAAAAGTTATTGAAACAATTTTACCAAGTAAAGATGTTGACGGATTTCATCCTATGAATGTTGGAAATTTGTCCTCGGGCTACAAAAGCTCAATTCCATGCACTCCTCTTGGATGTTATTTAATGATAAAAAAAATTGAACCAAATTTAAGTGGAAAAAAAGCAGTTGTTGTTGGAAGATCAAATTTAAATGGAAAACCAATGACTCAACTTCTTCTAAAAGAAAATTGTACAGTTACAATTACTCATTCAAAAACAAAAGATTTAAAAGGTGAGTGCTTAAAAGGTGATATTATAGTTGCTGCAGTCGGTATACCTGAGCTTGTAAAAGGTGATTGGGTTAAAAAAGATGCGATAGTTATTGATGTTGGTATAAATAAAACTGAAAAAGGAATTGTTGGCGATGTAGCTTTTGATGAGGTTTCAAAAGTTGCAAAAGCATTAACGCCAGTTCCTGGAGGAGTAGGACCAATGACAATAGCATGTCTTCTTAAAAATACCATCGAGTGCTTCAAAAGATCTAATTAATTTTTATAATTAAATAACTTATTATTCCTTAATGAAGTTATTTTTTATATTGGGAAATCAATTATTTCCATTAAAACATTTAAATGAATTTAAAAATGACCATGTTTTTTTTATGGCTGAGGATTATCAGTTATGTACTTACGAAAAACATCATAAGTTAAAAATTTTATTATTTTTATCAGCAATGAGATCTCATGCAGAATATTTGAAAAAAAATAAGTTCAAAGTTGAATATACTAAAATTAATTCAAAAGATTTTAAAAAAAGCTATTTAGAAAAAATTAAAAAAATAATTAAGTCTAAAAAAATAACAGAAATTTCAAGTTTTGAAATAGAAGACAAATTCTTCGAAAAGAATGTAGAGAATTTTACAAAAAAAAATAAAATTAAATGGAATGTGATTCGATCTCCAATGTTTTTAAATACAAGAGAAGAATTTAATAAATATTTATCAAATAATAAAAGACCTTTTATGGCGACTTTTTATAAAAGCTCGAGATTAAAACATAATATATTAATTAAGAAAGATGGAAATCCCGAAGGAGACAAATGGAGCTTTGACGAGGATAATAGAAAAAAACTTCCCAAAGATGTTAAAATACCAAAGTTTCCAAAAATTATAGAGACAAAACATACCAAAAACTTGAAACCAATTATTGAAAAAATGTTTAAGTATCATCCGGGCAGTACTCAAAATTTTTGGTTAGCAACTGAGTATGGTGATGTTATTAAGCTTTTAAATTTTTTTTTAAAAGAGAAATTAAATTTATTTGGTGATTATGAAGATGCTGTGGATCAAGGTAATAATATTTTATTTCATAGCGCTCTTAGCCCATATATAAATTTAGGTCTAATAACTCCTGAGTTTATAATTTCCAAAACTATAGAATTTCATAAAAAAAATAAAATTAGACTTAACTCTTTAGAAGGATATGTAAGACAGGTTATTGGCTGGAGAGAGTTCATGAGAGGTGTTTATCAAAAATATAGTGATGAAATGGAGAAAAGAAATTTTTTTAAACAAAATAGAAAGATGAAAAATTCATGGTACGAAGGCACAACGGGTTTACCCCCTTTAGATTACGCCATTAATAATGCATTACATAATGGCTGGTCACATCATATTGAAAGATTAATGATTCTTTCAAATATTATGAACTTATGTGAGCTAAATCCCAAAATAGTTTACAAATGGTTTATGGAAATGTTTGTAGACTCATCTGATTGGGTGATGGTACCAAATGTTTATGGAATGGGTTTATTTAGTGATGGAGGAATTTTTGCAACAAAACCATATATATGTGGATCAAGTTATTTTATGAAAATGATGGATTTTAAAAAAGGTGAATGGTGCAATACTATGGATGGATTATACTGGAGATTTATAAACAAAAATAGATCGTTTTTTTTAAAAAATCCAAGACTTTCAATGATGGTAAGAATTTTTGATAAAATGAAATCAGATAGAAAAAAAATAATATTATTGGAAGCTGAAAAATTTATAAATAAAAACACATATGGCAATTAAAGTTTTTTTTAATAATTCATGTAGCGTTTGTAGATTGGAAATAAATCATTACAAAAAAATTTCTGATAGCAATTTAGAATGGATAGACATTACTAATAATGATGATGCCCTAAAAATCACATCAAAAACACAAGAGGAATTACTTAGAAGGCTTCATGTAATTGATAACGGCAAAGTTATTGGTGGAGCAAAAGCATTTATTATAATTTGGTCAAAAATTCCAAAATATAATTTTTTAGCAAAAATATTTTCAATAAAACCTCTTTTTTTTGTTTTTTATTATATTTATGAATTTGTTGCATATTTTTTATTTTTAAAAAATAAAAATCAACTCAAATGAAAAAAGAAAATTTGCCATCTAAAATCTGTCTCATTTGCAAAAAACCATTTGTTTGGAGAAAAAAATGGAGATTAAATTGGGATCGAGTAAAATACTGCTCTAAAAGGTGTTCCTCTAAATAAGTTCCTGAATCATCTTTGGTATATAATTTTTAAAATTGAAAAACCCTTTATTACAATATTTCCAAGAATACTGATCAATTTTTCTGTATAAAAAAGAAATATTTTTAAGATTATTTGAATTTATATAGTCAAGATTTTCTCCGACAGATGGATATAAAGCTAATAAATTTTCTTTCATATTTTTTAAATCTTGAACATTAATCATTTTACAATTTAATGATTTATTCTTTAAATTTTGAATTTGATCTTTTATAAGTGATTTTTTGAAGTTTAGAACTTTTTCATCTAATTTTATTTGTCTAGTTTCATTTCCATTAAAAACAAAATAAATATTTTTAAATGATTGATCATTAAAGTTAGATTGTTCGAAAAACAGATTATTTTCAAATATTAGCAAATTCTTACTATCGGATAAATTTGCATTTAGAAAATTATTATTCAAAATGGAATAATTTCTATCATCTACTACTGGGACTGGATTTTCATTAAGTTTAATATTATCAAATCTGTTATTAGTGAATTTTTTTATATTCCAGTCTGAGGCTACATAGTTTTTACCTTTTGTTTGAACTCCTGCAACCCATCTCCAACCCAAAGTATTAGAAGCACTGTCTCCATCAAAAAGATATTTCATAAAAAACCCAGCACCTAGCTGCCAAGGCAAACCAAGAGTAAAAATCCAAATACTTGCAAACCACATTCTTGCATGATTATGGAGATAGTTATGATTTTTAAGCTCATTTACCCAACAATCAAAACATTCAATATTTGTTTTACCTTTAATGGCATCTAAATAGTTTTGATTATTTTTAAAATTTTCTTTTATTTTTTTTAAATCTTCTAAATAATCAGACCAAACAATTGGTCTTAATTCAAGCCAACCTTTCCAATAAATTCTCCATAAAATTTCTTGAATAAATTTTTCATTTTTTATGAACGAATATTTTTTTAAACACTTACTTATTATTTCTTTTTCGCTAATTATTCCGTGAGATACATATGGAGATAGACAAGAAATATTTGTTCTTTGATCTGGTCCATAATCAAAGTTTCTTAGTTTAGAATATTCTATAAGATTCTTTTCAATAAAATTATTTAATTTATTAATAGCAAAACTTCTTGATGGTTCAAAATTCATATTTTGAATTTTTTATTTTATGACTAAATAAGAAATTAAAATTAACCAAAAAAATGAATA
>CABXCB010000015.1 GCA_902510635.1 uncultured Pelagibacteraceae bacterium | reverse complement strand
TCCACCGTGACCAGCATTCATTTCAGTTTTTAATAATAATAAATTATTATCAGTTTTATAATCTCTTAATTTTGCAGTAAATTTTGTTGGTTCATCAAACAAAACTCTATTATCACTTAAACTAGTTGTAATTAATATGTGAGGATAATCCATTTTTTTTATATTGTTATAAGGTGAATAAGAATAAATATAATCAAAGTGTTCTTTATTATCCTTAGCGTTTCCAAATTCATCAAATTCTCCAACAGTTAATGGTAAAGAATGATCTAAATTTGTAGTCAAGGAATCTACAAATGGAACAGCCATAATTATTCCTAAAAATAATTCAGGTGATTGATTAACTACTGCGCCCATAAGCAACCCACCAGCAGAACCTCCCATTCCAATTATTTTTCCTTTAGAGGTATATTTTTTTTCAATTAAATATTTGGCAGTTGCAATATAATCTTCAAAAGTATTTTTTTTGTTTAAAAGCTTTCCTTCTTTCCACCATTTCATACCTCTCTCCATTCCGCCTCTAATATGGGCAGTAACCCAAATAATATCTCTATCAATTAAACTTAATCTTGTTGATGAAAATGTTGGGGACATGGAACTCCCATAAGATCCATATCCATATAATAATAATTTTGAAGATCCATCGATTTTAGTTTTTTTATGTCTTGTTATAGTTATTGGGACCATTCTTCCATCATGAGAAGGACATTCTAGTCTTTCAACAATATAATCATCGGGTTTATGACCTGAAGGAATTTCTTGCTCTTTTACTAATTTTTTATCTTTAGTTTTTAAATTATATAAGTAAGCCTTTCCAGGTGTTTTGGGAGATGAGTAAGATAAATAAACCAAATCAGAATTTTTGTCTTTTTGAGTTGGAGATATTCCTGGAACTATAACTTTTTCATCAGTAAAAATTAATTCTTCTTCTCTATTTTTTTTAAGATCTTTTACAAATAGTTTTCCTAGCGCATCAGAAGTTTCAGATCTTATTATCCAATCATTCATGAATGCTAGTCCACCAATCAAAACTTCATTTTTTGCAGGGATATATTCTTCCCAATTTTGATTTGATAAATCTTTACATCTATCAATCTTAAAGTCTTCAGCATTTTCATTAGTATGATTGTAAAAATGACCATCCCAAGAATTTACTGAGTAAATAATTCCTCTTTTTCTCTCTTTAATTAATTTTGGCTTTGGGTTTTCTTCATTCACTCCAAAATAATATTGTTCAGATGTATTATGATCTGATGTAGAAATAAAAAAATATTTATCATCTGCACTTAAACCAATACCCACAGTGAATGCTTCACTTTTTTCTTCAAATATTAGCTCATCATCTTTAACAGGGGTTCCTAATTTGTGTTTATAAATTGTTCTTGGTCTATGAAATTTATCTAATTTTGAATAAAAAATATATTTGTCATCTAAACTAAATGTTATTCCTCCACTAGTTTCCTCTATTTTTTCAGTTACTAATTTGTTAGAAGAAATGTCTCTAATATAAATTGTATAGTACTCTGAACCTTTTAAATCTAGAGAATAACCTAAATATTTATCATTAAAACTAACCTCTAAATCTCCAACACCAAAGTATTCAGTATTTAATTTTTCTTTTTCTTTATCTCCATTCCATATTTCTTCAGTTTCATTTGTTCCAATTTTTTTTCTTAATTTAATAGAGTAATTCCCTTTTGTTGTTGTTTTTGTCCAATATTCATAACTAGTATCTTTATAAGGTAGAGATTCATCATCTAATTTAATTCTTCCTTTTATTTCATTAAATAATTCTTTTTGAATATCCTTGGTGTCTTTGAGATGATATTCAGTATATGCATTTTCTTCTTCTAAATAATTTCTAACCTGAGGAGTCAATTTTGAACTATCCCTTAAAACCTCAAGAATATTTGATTGATGAACCCAACTATAATTATCTTCCCAATTGACATTGTGACAAGATTTTAGTTCGGGTTTTTTTTCTAATTGTGGTATTTTCATAAAAAACTTTGATATATGAACATTATAATTTATGCACTTATTATTTTAGTCGTTAGTTATATTCTGCTAAGGTTAATTGCAAGTGCTTCTGCAAAAAAAGTTTCAAAAACTGTACGTCTTATTATTTTTATAATCTCTATTTTATTGGCTTTATTATTTGCTTTTGGAGGAAGGCTTTTACTTTCTCTTCCTTTAATACTTTTAAGTCTTGGAATTATTAAGCTCAAAGGTTTGACTTTATACCAACTAATAGGTTTATTTAGATTAATTCAAACATTAAGAAACTCAGGAAGATTTTCTTTTAATAAAAATAATTCAAATACTTCGAATCTTTCTGTTGAAGAGGCTTATAAAATATTAAATTTAGATAGAAATAACAAAACTACAAAAGAAGAAGTTCAGAAAGCATATTTAAAAATTCAAAAAAAAATTCACCCTGATATTTCTCCAGAAACTTCTCGATTGTCATCCATTGTTAATGAAGCCAAGGAAGTTGTATTGAAAGATTTAAGTTAATTCAAAATTTCATTAAATATTTTATATATTTTTTCAGGATTTATTCTTTCTTTGCCTAAAGTATCATGTGTGACTGTTTCTTCTCCATCAGGAATTATAGGATACATGTTAGGACTATAACTTCCATACATTAAGGGTGTATCTGAAAGTAGTACAATTGTAGGAACGTCTAAAGCTGCAGACAAATGACTAAAACTTGAATCGTTACAGACTGCAATATTACAATTCTTTATTATTGGAAGAGTTTCATTAATTTTTATTTTATCCAAAGGTATACATCTTTCTTTAAATTCAGAATTTAAAATTTCATTCAAAATATCTTGTTCTTCTTGATTTGTTCCTGTTGCTAAAAAAAATTTACAATCACGTTCTTTGATTGTCATTTTCATAAAGTTTAAAAATTTATATGCAGGTATTCTTTTAGTTGGTCCTGACCCTCCAATTCCAAGCAGTATATTAATTTGCTTAGACTCAATATTATATTTTTTCTTTGCATTTTTTATTATAGAGCTATCCAAATCAATTATTGGGTTACTATCAACATCCATATCTAATTCTTTTTTTATAAAACTTTGAGCGGTTTTAATTAAGTGTTGTTTTTTTTTTTGAAATAATGGGTATTGAAATATTTCTTTTATACCAGCCATTTTACATATTAAACGAAATCTTAATGATGAATTAAATATATAAACTTTTTCAAAGCTATATTGTTTTAATTCTTTAGCAAGATTAAATGATCCAATTATTCCATCGTGGTGACTGTTATTATTATTTCTTTCAAGTATTAAAATTTTTTCAATATACTTATTTTTTTCTAAATATTCCAAAGCTTTAGAATTTTCTTTCACCAAAATACTTACTGATGAATTAAATTTTTTTGATATTGCTTCAATATATGGCAAAAAAATTACCATATCTCCAATACCCATTCTATTTTGTATTGCCAATATCTTCATTTAAGTACTTTATAATCTTTACTATATTTTTTTTTTTATATAAATTTTATTTATGAGTAAAATTAAAGGCATTTATGCGGCTACATTATCAATTTTAAATGAGGATTTATCTCTAAATATTGAAAAAACGGTTCTTCATGCTGAAAATATAATAAATCAAGGTTGTCATGGAGTAGCGTTTTTTGGAAGTACTGGACAGGCTCAATTGATTCCAGTTAGTGAAAAAATTAATTTACTAAATTCAATTTCAACGAATAAAAATAAGGATAAATTTATAGTTGGGACTGGATTGAATTCTTTAGTTGAAACTATAAATTTAATGAAAGTGGCAATATCACTAAATTTCAGAAAATTTTTAATAATGCCTCCTGCATATTACAAGTATGGAGATAAAGAAGTAGTTAGTTTTTATACAAAAATTATAGAAGAGGTGCCCAATGCAGAGATTATTTTATATAATTTTGAAAAATTGAGTGGTTATAAGTTTAGTATAAAATGTGTAGAAGAATTAGCTAAAAAATTTCCTAAGCAAATAATTGGAGTTAAAGATAGCTCATATAATTTATTTGAAAATTTAAAAATAGATAATTTTTCAGTTTTACCAGGATCTGAGAATAAATTACTTACAGGTCTTAAATTAGGATGCGATGGAATAATAACAGCAACGTGCAATATCACTGCAACTTTAACAAGAAAAGTTTATGATGATTTTGTTAAAAATAAAGATCAAAGTGCAAATGAAAAGCTATGTAAAGTTAGAAGTATTTTTGATGGATATAATTTAATATCAGCAATTCACTCTTTAATGTCACAAATAGACAAATCATATAGCAATATTTTACCCCCATTAAGTCTTCTTAATAACAAAGAATGTCAAAAATTAATTGAAGATTTAAAAAAAATAGATTTTAATTATAAAAATTAAAAATTAACCAAAATGAATTTATTAAATTTTCTAAAAAGATTAATTCAAGATGATGGATTTGAATTAGTAGATGCAAATTCAAAATCATACATTATTGGAAAACCAAAAAATGAAATTCCTATAAGGCTTAAAATTTTAGATAAATCATTACATTGGAAGCTCTTATTAAATCCAGATTTATATCTAGGTGAAGGTTATATGAATGGATCAATTGTAATTGAAAATGGTACATTGACCGAATTTTTAGATATAGCTCTTAAAAATATTGGCAGACAGCCCACTAATGAAATAACGAATATATTAGCAAGATTTAGAAGAATTTATAGATATTTAACAAATTTTAATTTAATTGGAAAATCAAAAGAAAATGTTGCTCATCACTATGATATATCTGAAAAGTTTTATGATTTATTTTTAGATGAAAAAAGACAATACTCATGTGCTTATTTTAAAGATGAAGATAATACACTTGAGGAAGCTCAAAATAATAAAATAGATCATATAATTAAAAAATTAAATCTTAAGCCTAATCAGAGAGTATTAGATATAGGATGTGGATGGGGAACTCTTGCCATTGATATTGCAAAAAAAACTCAATGTGAAGTTGTTGGGATTACTCTATCAGAAAATCAATTAGAGTATGCAAAACAAAAAGCTAAAGAAATGAATTTAGAAAATCAAGTAGAATTTAGACTTGCAGATTATAGGCAACTTAATGAAAAATTCGATCGTGTTGTAAGCGTTGGAATGTTTGAACATGTCGGAAGAAAATTTTATAAAAAATACTTTAATAAAGTTTTTGAATTTTTAAATGAAGATGGAGTTGCATTAATACATACAATTGGTTCAATAAACCCACCAAGAGGACCTCAACCATGGATTACTAAATATATATTTCCAGGTGGATATACTCCAAGTTTAAGCGAAGTATCGTTGCCTATTGAAGAATCTGGACTAATTGTATCCGATCTAGAAATCTTGAGAACTCATTACCAACATACACTAAGCAATTGGAAAGAAAGATTTATCTCTAAAAAAGCAGAAGTTTTAGATATGTTTGATGAAAAATTTTTTAGAATGTGGGAATTTTACTTAGTTGGTTGTGAAATGGCCTTCAAATGGAGTGATCAGGTTGTATTTCAGTTCCAATTAACAAAAAAACTTAACGCAACTCCTATAACAAGAGACTATATTTATTAATTGTTTGTTGATAAATCATAAAAAATTCAAATGAAAAAAAAGAAAAAAAATAAAAAAAAAACTAAAAAAAAAATTAGTAAATTTAAAAAAAAACAAAAAAGAAAAATAGTAAGAAAAAAACAATTAAAAAAAAGAACTAAAAAAAGATCAAATAAATTTAATTTAACTAAAAAAAAGTCTTATAAAAATAAATCCAAAGATAATTTTGCACTTAAAGTTATTAGGTTTCAAGAAAAACTAAAACCAAATATTAAATTTAATATAGATTTTTTTAAGATAGATAAAGCAATTCAAGGATTTTTTCAAAAAATAGATAATAAAATTCAAGAATTTAAAAAGTTAAGATCTGAGGAAAAACAAAGAATAAAGGTTGAGGAGTTTGAAAGACAAGAAAGAGAAAAGAGAGAAACAGAAGAAAAGAAAGAAGAGCAAGAAAATTTAATTTTAAAATTTAAAGAAAAAGAATTAAAGGAAGAAATAAAATTAGATAAAGAAAGAAATAAAGAATTAAAAAAATTTTTAAGACAAGAACAGGCAATACTAAGAAAAGAACAAGCTGAAAGACAAAAGAGATTCTTAGAAGAACTAAAAATTGAAAAACAAATAGAAAAATTTAGAATTAGAGAAATTAAAGAGTTAGAAAAATTAGAAAAAATTTCTTTAAAAGAAAAAAGAGAAGATTATTCAGGACTTCAAGAGAGGATAGATAATCTTAAGAAAAAATACCAATTAATAAGAGATCAAAAAATTAGAGAAAGAGTTGAAGCTCTTGGAGTGCAGGTGCAAGAGGGAGATGATAGAGAAACACTTCTTCAAAAGGAAAAAAATTATAACTTAGAAAGACAAAAAATTGAAAATGCTTTAGAAAGTTTTTATAGGAGTGCAAATAGTTTGGTTTTTCAACTTAACAAGAGGCATATTACAAGACACATGTCGATTTTTAGATGCATAGATAGAAGATTTGAAAATGGTGAAGTGTATATTAAATGGGATGAAAGCCCAGATAATGAATGGTTAATATTAATTTATATTAAAGATAACTCTCCAGATAAAGGAATTGTTATTGAAGATAAATCAAATCCAGAAAAAAATATCTCTAATGAATATAAACCAAGTGAAATATTTAAAGCCTCTGACATGATGGTAGACTCACTAACACAATTACTTGAACGAGAAAGATCAAAAAAAGATAATTAAGCTTTAATCATTAACATAGACAGAAACACCTCTATTATTTATGTCTACATCAAATTTTTTATGTAAAGGAGGAAATGCCCTTTGAGAACAATCTAGTCTGTCGCAGGTTCTACAAGAAACTCCAACTGGGATTTCTGATTTTTTATCATAAATATCTAAATTTTCTGTATACACAAAGTCTTTAGCATATTTTGCTTCACAACCAAGTCCAATTGACAACATGCTTTTCTTTTGCCCATATCTTCCAATACCTTTTTCTACAGTTCTTGCAATACAAACATATTTTTCACCATTTGTCATTTTGCTTACAGCAGCTTGGATTACTCCCGGTCTAGAGAATGCTGAATAAACATTCCATCTAGGACAAGCCCCTCCATACCTTGGAATTTCTATACCAGATAAAGAAAATCTTTTTGAAATATTTCCAGCAACATCTACTCTTAAAAAATGGAAAGGTACGCCTGGCAAATTTGGATCATTAAGACAAGTTACTCTATGAGTTACTTGTTCGAACGATGTAGCAAATGTATTTTGTAACAATTCTAAATCATATTTTAATTTTTTACATTCTGCATGAAAAAGTTTGTAAGGCATTAAAATCGCTGCTCCACAATAATTTAATAAAGCTACTTTAGTCAATTTTTTTGACTCTTCAGATGGAAAATTAAAAGTTTCGAGAAGTCTATTAATTTCATCTATAGCTCCTTCCTGAACAATTTGTGACGCAGCATGTAGTTTTTTGGTTTCTAGAGAGAGATAATCTGACAATATAAGTTCTTTATTTTTTTTATTAAAAACTTTTGAAAATGGCTTTCCATCCTCAGGAATTATGTCTTTAACTGTAATGCCATATTCTGAATTTAAAAATTTACAAAGAGCTATATATCTGGTTCTATTATTTTGTTTTACTCTATCAAATATTTTATCTGCAAAATCTTCTAACTTTGGAAAATAATTTTTATTTTCTTGCAAAAAATCAGATATAACTTCTCCAGGAAATGAACTCTTTCTACTATCTACAATCTTTCCTGATAATTTTTCTATTTTATTAACTAGCTCGTGATCTTTTTTTTTTAAAATATCTCCAAGCCTGATTAAGGCCCTACCAATTTTTGGATTAGTATTTGCTAAATCTTTTACTTCAGGACCTAAAATATCTAAATCATCAAATAATTTATCATCAAGTAATTCCGATATATTATTTGCTAAGTTTATGTCAGATTTGACAGCCAGATCAGATACTTCAATTTTCAATTCTTGACAAATTTTTAGAAGTAAATCTGCATCAATTTTTCTTTTTCCACCCTCAATTAAAGTTAAATAGCTAGGAGAAATATTTAGCTTTTCTGCCAATTTATTCCCTTGAATTCCTAATTGGCGTCTAAACCCCTTTATTTTGGGGCCAATTTTTAGATCTAATTGACTCATTTTTACCATTTGTAAATATTGTAAATTATAATTTACAAAAAATTTCCTTTATTTACAGAGAAAATAGCATTTTTTATTGAATTTGTAAATATTGTAAATTAATAAGTTTACATGGATAAAAAATTATCAAATATTAACGATAAAAGCTTACAGATTACTAATAATCAAGATTGTTCTGAATACAAAAGTAAACCGATCTATTTAAGAGACGATCATTGCGACTGGGGATCAAGTGGCATGAATGAATTCACAGAGCAGTTTAGCGATAATAGTTAATTTTAATCTTCTAGCTAGTAAAATCAAAATAAAGGCTTAATAAAAATGTCAGCTGAAAATATCTCATACGATTTAAAAAGATTTGCAGGAATTAAACGGGATTATAAACCTGAGGAAATAGAGAGACTCAGAGGCTCAGTTAAAATTGAGTATTCATTGTGCAAACAACAATCAATGAAGCTATGGAACTTGTTAAACTCTGAACCATATGTAAACACCTTAGGATCTTTATCCGGAAACCATGCTGTTCAACATGCAAAAGCAGGGTTAAAAGCAATTTATTTAAGTGGATGGCAAGTTGCAGCAGATGCTAATAGCGCTGGTGAAATGTATCCTGATCAATCTTTATATCCATACGATAGTGCACCAAAATTAGTTGATTCTATGAACAATGCCCTAATAAGAGCAGATCAAATTCAACATATGGAAATTCAAGACGGTGATATGAAAAAAGAAAATAAAGTTGATTATATGTTACCAATTATTGCAGATGGTGAAGCAGGATTTGGCGGACCTCTAAATGTTTTTGAACTTGCAAAAAAATTTATTAAAGCTGGAGCAGCAGGAGTTCATTTTGAAGATCAATTAGCAAGTGAAAAAAAATGTGGCCATATGGGTGGAAAAGTTTTAGTTCCAACAGGCACAATGATAAAAAATTTAAAAGCTGCTAGACTTGCAGCTGATATTGCTGATGTACCTTTAATTATTTTAGCAAGAACGGATGCGAATGCAGCAAAGCTAATTACAAATGATCATGATGAAAATGATAAACCTTTTTTAACAGGTGAAAGATCTCCCGAAGGTTTTTATTACGTAAAATCTGGAATTGAGCAAGCTATCTCAAGAGGGTTAGCTTATGCTCCATATTCTGACTTAATTTGGTGTGAAACAGCGACACCAAATCTCGAAGAAGCTAAAAAATTTGCTGACGCAATTCATGAGAAGTTTCCAGGAAAAATTCTTGCTTATAATTGTTCACCTTCATTTAATTGGAAAAAACATTTATCTGACGCAGAGATTGCTTCATTCCAAGTAGAAATAAGTAAAATGGGTTATAAATTTCAATTTATTACTCTTGCTGGATTTCATACACAAAATATTGCAATTTTTGAACTTGCAGAAAAATATAAAAAAGAAGGTATGACTGCATACTCAAGAATTCAACAACAGGAATTTGCTCGTGAGAAAGATGGTTACACGAGCGTTAAACATCAAAGAGAAGTTGGTACCTCTTATTTTGATGCAGTATCAAATACTATTAGTTCAGGAAAAAGCTCCACAACTGCCATGGATGGCTCAACAGAGTCTGAACAATTTTAATTAGATTTTAGTTTCTGAATTTGATCCCAGGCAGAGTTTATAGCTCTCATCTTGTTTTTACTTTCGTCAATTACTTCTTGTGGTACCCCTTTACTTATTAACAAATCAGGGTGATTTTCTTTGCTTAATTTAAGATATTTTTTCCTTATTGATTGAAGATCATCGTCAGGATTACTTTCTAAAACAATATAAGGATTAAGTTTGTCAGATCCTTTTCTGCTTTCTTTAACACTATTAAATTGAATCTGAGTTAAACCAAATATTTTAGATATATTCTCTATCATCGTTAGTTCTGAGTTGCTTACATCCCCATCTGACTCTGCAATATAAAATAAAATATTAATTACCTCTTCCAATACATTTAAGTTGCCTTTATAAATTTGTGCAATTTGTCGGGCGTATGGCTCATATCCAGTGCTTTCTTCTTTTGCTTTATTAAAAATTTTTCCAACTTGATCTATTTCATTTTCAGGTATTTTAAGTTTTTCTTTAACAGCAACCAATTCTTCACGACTAACATTACCGTCTGCTTTACTAAGTTTTGCAGATAAAACAATTAAAGAGAGAGCAAATACTTGTTGAGGTCTAGCAAAAGTACCAAAACCTCCTCTAGATCTTGCTCTAGAAATCTTTCCACCAACTAAGGAGCCTAAAAGCATTCCAAAAGGCCCACCTAATGAAAAACCTATCATTCCACCAATTAAACTTCCCCAGATAGACATATGATTAATTTTTAATATAATTTAAATTTAATATGTTCACAACAATTATAGTTTTAATTATTTTGTATATTATTTATCGATGGTCTGTTGCCTGGATAACTTATTATAATCGGCTTGATAAAAGATTTGGAATGTCTGTATGGAGGTACAGTTATGATTACCATGTAATTGGTAAAAGAGATGTATCTTTTTTAGATGATAAAAGATTTGTTTTACTTAGAAGAAAAAGAAATAGAGCAGTCACATTTATGTATTTTACATTCTTTCTTTCTTTTATAGTTTTTATGTCTTTTATGAATCAATTACTTTTAAGAATATTAAATTAATAATGATAAAATTAATTTATTCATAATTTTTTAATCTATATTCCCAATTACCAAGTCTATTATATTTTACCTTAAAAATTATATTATTATTTGCATTTAACCAAATATCAAAATCTAATTTTTTATCATCTGGCAAATCTTCAGTTGATTTGACTTTGAACTGAGAAAGTCTAATTTTTTTACCTTTGAATTCAATTTCATTTTTATTAATATATTTAACTTCCTGTTTTTTTATACTTCCTGATAAAGGACTTATTTGAGTATTTGTTTCTAAAATTTTAGAATTCCACCAGTTTCCAATTATATTTTCTAGGTTTGCTTCACCAATATATGAAGAACCATTTATAATAAATTTATTTTTATTTTCATCATAGAATAGTTCTACAAATTTTTTTTTATCATTTTGTAATGTGGATGATTTAAATGATAAAAGTTTATTTTTTTTATATATTTCTTTAGATTTGCTATCTATCTTAAAAACTTTAATACCAAACATTTCTACAGCAAATTTTGTATAATTTTCTACAATCGTAGTATCCCCGCTGTGTGTAAAAAAATAATTACTATAACCAATTATTTCGTCATTTCTTAAAATGTCCATTTCGATTTTAGATATGTTTTTATTAATTAATTCATCAGCAAAAACCTTGAAAAATGAGAACAAAATAAAAAATATACAAATCGATTTTTTCATAAAAAATTGAATAATATAAAGTTAATTATATTGTGAAAGTTTATTTTAACTTTATAAGGTTATCTATAAAAAAATAAAATTACATGTTTTTATCAATAAAAAAAGTTCCAAAGACATATTGGAGTTCAGGTAAGCCATTTAATTTTAAGCCAAAATTTTCAACATTATTTTTTTTATGTTTTGGTTTAACATTATTTGGTTTGGGAGAAGGCTTGTTGATTGTTTCTTTAACAGGGGCTTCTCCATGGAGTGTTTTGGCACAAGGTATTTCTTTAAATGTAGATTTTACAATTGGAACAATTACTTTATTTGTAAGTATTGGTGTTTTATTATTGTGGATACCTCTTAAACAAAAACCTGG
This sequence comes from uncultured Pelagibacteraceae bacterium, assembly GCA_902510635.1. Lineage (GTDB taxonomy): Bacteria > Pseudomonadota > Alphaproteobacteria > Pelagibacterales > Pelagibacteraceae > Pelagibacter. Next base: position 5,427 of record CABXCB010000015.1, on the reverse strand, counting down.
AATTGGAACAATTCTAAATGCTTTAATTATAGCTTTAATGATTGATATTTGTATTAATTTTGTTCCAGCACCTGAAAGTTATATTTCTCAAATATTATTAGCAGTTGTTGCTGTTCTTACAGTTGGTTTAGGAGGTGGAATTTATCTTGTCGCAAACTTAGGTCCAGGACCTAGAGATGGTCTAATGATTGGACTTCAGGAAAAAACAAATTTACCAATAGCAGCTGTTAGAGCATTTCTTGAAATTTCAGTAGTTATTATTGGCTGGTATTTAGGAGGTACAGTTGGGATTGGAACTTTATTATTTGCTTTTGGAATTGGACCAGCAGTAGCTTTGGGGCTATTTTTAGTTGATAAAATTTTTAACTAGGCAGCTGCCCCAGACTTTTCACTTCTTTTTCTATCATGGGGGTTTAGTATAGCTTTTCTCAATCTACAAGATTTTGGTGTAATTTCTAAAGCTTCGTCTGTATTAAGAATACTAAGTTGTTCAGCAATTGACATTTTGCGAACTGGAGTTAATACAACATTTTCATCTGTTCCTTGAGTTCTCATATTGGTAAGTTTTTTTCCTTTCATAACATTAATTATCATATCGCCAGGTTTTGGAGCCAAACCAACAATCATGCCAGCATAAACAGGGTCATTATGAGTAATAAACATTTCACCCCTAGCCTGTAAATTAAATATTGCAAAAGCTACAGCTTTTCCTTGTTCCATTGAAATTAAAGCACCATTTCTTCTTCCTTCCATATCACCTTCAAATTTTCCATATGAATGGAATATACGATTAATTACACCATTACCTTTTGTGATAGTAAGAAATCTACTAGTGTAACCCATCAATCCTCTTGTGGGAGCATGAAAAACTAATCTTTTTTTATTTTTACCTGTATCTTTTAAATCAACTAATTTACCTTTCTTTTTATTCATTGAGTCAATAACCTTAGAAGAAAATTCTTCATCTAAATCCATTGTTATTTCTTCTATTGGTTCTAATTTGTTACCACTTTTATCTTTTTGAAATAAAACTTTTGGTGGACTTACTGTCATTTCGAAACCTTCACGTCTCATTTGAGTTAGTAAAATTTCAAGCATTAATTCTCCACGCCCACTAATTTTAAATGCATCATTATCTGCGTTTTCAGAAAAATTAATTCCCACATTATTTTCTGCCTCTAATACTAATCTGTCTCTAATCTGTGTACTTGTTAATTTTTTACCTTCAGTTCCTGCAAGCGGAGAACTATTAACAGTTATAGTAATAGACATTGTTGGAGGGTCTATTGGAGTTGCTGCTATTGGCTCATTAATATCTAAATCACATATAGTATCTGCAACATTTGCTTTTTCTAACCCTGCAATTACAACAATGTCTCCAGCCTCTCCAATTTCAATAGGAACTTTTTTTGTTCCTTCATATCTAAAGATTTTAGTTAATCTACCTTCATCAACTTTACTTCCATTGAGATTTATAGCTTTTATTTTTTGGTTAGCTCTAGCGGTTCCTTGAGATATTCTTCCTACCAAGCTTCTACCCAAAAAACTATCTGCATATAAAAGAGTAGATAGCATTGCAAAAGGTTTTTTTTTATCAAGTTCAGCAGGCTTTACATGTTCAATAATTAAATCTAGCAATGGGTTTAGGTTATCTCTAGAACCATCAATTTCTTTACTTGCCCAACCGGATCTTCCGCTTGCATACAAAACTGGAAAATCTAATTGTTCATCATTTGCATCTAAGCTTACAAATAAATCAAAAGTTTCATCTAAAACCTCATTAGCTCTTTGATCTGTTTTATCTAGTTTATTTATAACAACAATTGGTTTTAGTCCTTGTTTGAGGGCTTTTGATAAAACGAATTTTGTTTGTGGCATTACACCTTCAGCAGAGTCTATCAGCAATAAAGCTCCATCTGCCATGCTTAATACACGCTCAACTTCAGCGGCAAAATCTCTATGGCCAGGTGTATCTATAATGTTAATTCTTGAATTATTCCAACTAATAGAAGCAGGTTTTGCAAGAATAGTAATTCCTCTTTCTTTTTCTAATTCGCCAGAGTCCATTAGCCTTTCATCGACAACTTCATTTTCTCTAAATGAGCCACTCTGTTTCATTAAATTATCTATAAGAGTAGTTTTGCCATGATCTACATGGGCAATAATTGTTATATTTCTAATACTGTTGCTCATAAATTATGGCTCTTATACATATGTTGTTAAATTTTAAAACCAAAAAAAACCCCCGAAACTTTCATTCCGAGGGTTCTAAATTTTTTTAATTTCTGTTTTTAGAGTGTTCTGGTTGGGGAACCGTATTACATTCCCATGCCGCCCATTCCACCCATGCCGCCCATTCCACCCATTCCTCCAGGGGGCATTCCTCCTGCAGCAGCATCTTTTTCTTCAGGCTTATCAGCAACCATGGCTTCAGTTGTAACTAATAATCCTGATATTGAAGCAGCGTCTTGTAAAGCTGTTCTCACAACTTTAACTGGGTCTATAATTCCTTCTTTAAACATATCAACGTACTCTTCTTTTTGAGCATCATATCCATGTGAAGCTTTACTCATTTCAATTAATTTTCCAACAACTACGGAACCATCTACGCCTGCATTTTTAGTTATTTGTCTAATTGGTGCCTCAAGTGCTTTTTTAACTATTTCAACACCTGCTTTTTGATCATCACCTTTAACTTTTACTTTGTCTAGATCGTTAGCAGCATAAAGCAATGCACATCCACCTCCTGCAACTATTCCTTCTTCAACAGCAGCTCTAGTAGCATTAAGGGCATCTTCTACTCTGTCTTTTCTCTCTTTTACCTCTACTTCAGTTGAACCGCCAACTTTGATAACAGCAACACCTCCTGCAAGCTTAGCTAATCGCTCTTGTAATTTTTCTTTATCGTAGTCAGATGTAGTTTCTTCTACTTGTTGTTTTATTTGTTCGCATCTAGCTTCAATATCTGATTTTTTACCAGCGCCATCTACTATAGTGCTATTTTCTTTATCAACTTTAACTCTTTTTGCTGATCCAAGATCATTTATTTTTACATTTTCTAACTTAATACCAAGATCTTCCGAGATTACTTGGCCGCCAGTTAGAATTGCTATATCTTCAAGCATTGATTTTCTTCTATCTCCAAAACCTGGAGCTTTAACAGCAACAACTTTTAATCCACCTCTTAGTTTATTTACAACTAATGTAGCAAGAGCTTCACCCTCAACATCTTCTGAAATAATCATTAAAGGCCTTCCAGCTTGAACAACAGCTTCCAAAAGGGGGACCATTGGCTGAAGATTTGTTAGTTTTTTTTCGTGTAAAAGAATTAGTGGATTTTCTAACTCAGTTGTCATTTTATCACCATTAGTGATAAAGTATGGTGATAGATATCCTCTGTCAAACTGCATTCCTTCAACTACGTCTAGTTCAGTTTCAATACCTTTTGCTTCTTCAACGGTAATAACACCTTCATTTCCAACTTTTTGCATACCTTTTGCAATCATATTACCGATTTCTTTGTCTCCGTTTGCAGAAATTGTACCAACCTGAGCAATTTCGTCACTATCTTTTACTTTTTTTGCAGATGAAATTAACTTTTCTTTTACTTGATCAACTGCAGCGTCTATTCCTCTTTTAACATCCATCGGATTCATTCCGGCAGTAACATATTTACAACCTTCTTTAACTATTGCTTGCGCTAAAATTGTTGCAGTAGTAGTACCATCTCCTGCTTCGTCATTAGTTTTACTTGCAACTTCTTTAACCATTTGAGCGCCCATATTTTCAAATTTGTCTTCAAGCTCAATTTCTTTTGCTACAGTAACTCCATCCTTAGTTGTTCTTGGAGCTCCATAAGATTTGTCTATAACAACATTTCTTCCTTTTGGTCCAAGTGTAACTTTTACTGTATTTGCCAATATATCAACTCCTCTTAACATTGATGCTCTTGCTTCAGAGTCGAATTTTACTATTTTAGCCATTATAAACTCCTTGTATTAATTTATTTACTTGTTGAAATACCCATAATGTCTGACTCTTTCATTATACTGTATTCTTTTCCATCAATTTTGACTTCAGTTCCTGACCATTTGCCAAATAAAACTTTGTCTCCAACTTTAACATCCATTGGAATTATTTTTCCATCTTCAGTTTTTGATCCACCACCAATTGCAACTACTTTGCCTTCTTGTGGCTTTTCTTGAGCTGTATCTGGTATGATAATTCCCCCAGCAGTTTTTTCGTTGCTATCAAGGACTTCGATTAAAACTCTGTCATGTAACGGTTTAAATTTCATATAAACTCCTATAAATCTGAGGGACATATAGCTATGACTTCATTTTATTTCAAGGATATTAACAAAATTTAAAATGCTAAAAAAACCAAGAAATATGCTTATTTTTAAGTTATATCTGAAAAATGACTAAAAACTTAGATATCCCAGGACTTAAATTTGCTGCAGATCAATACGATTTGTTTTTTATAGACTTATGGGGAGTTGTACACAATGGGATTAACCTTTATCAAGAATCGATTGTTGTTTTAGAAAAACTAGCAGAAAAAAATAAAGAATTTGTATTACTTACTAATGCTCCAAGGCCAAATTATAATGTTATGGATTTTTTAGATAGAATGGGTTTAGAAAAAACATTTTATTCAAAGGTATACACTTCAGGAGAAGCTGCATTAAGTTACTTAAATACAAATTTAAAAAACAAAACTTTTTTCCATATTGGGCCACCAAGAGATTTTGGACTATTTAATAATTTCAAGAAAAACAAAACTCAAAAAACAAAAGAGGCCGATTATTTGCTTTGTACTGGTTTGTTTGACGAGCATGATAAAGAATTGTCATACTATAAAAAATTATTAGAAAAAGAAGTAGAAAAAATTATGATTTGCACTAACCCAGATTTAATTGTGGATAGAGGAGAAAAAAGAGAATTTTGTGCAGGTTCAGTTGCTAAAGTATTTGAGGAACTGGGAGGTGAGGTAGAATATTTTGGAAAGCCTTTTCCAAAGGTTTATAATCAGGCTGCCAATATAAAAAATAAAAAAATTTTATGCATAGGAGATAATTTAAAAACAGATATTAAGGGAGCAAATAATCAAAATTTTGACTGCTTATTAATTACAAATGGAATTCATAAAGAAGAAATAAAAAATGGAAAATTTGAAGATATTTTTATAAAATATAATGCCAAGGTTAATTATACTCAATCAAAATTAAAATGGTGAAAAAATTTAAATTATATAAAAATTTTTCAATTTTAAATCGTCACAAAAATTCAATTTTATTAATTGGTAACTTTGATGGTCTGCATATGGGACATCAGAAATTATTTAAATTGGCAGAAAAATATAAAAAAAAATTTAAAATAAAAATTGGTATTTTGACATTTGATCCAATTCCTAAAATGTTTTTTA
>CABXCB010000014.1 GCA_902510635.1 uncultured Pelagibacteraceae bacterium | reverse complement strand
CTCTTTGCCAGCCTCATAGCATTTTTCCCAAACAGATTTAGCGTATGATGCCTGAATATTAATTTCATAACTTTGTTCACCAGTAAAACTAATACGCATTACTCTACATTTTGTATTATCGATCAATGTATTTTTGAATGACATGTGTGGAAATTCTTTATCAGACAAATCCAGATTAGGAATTACTTTTGAAAGAATTTTTTTTGAATTAGGTCCACAGATGCTTACTGTGCCATAGTGATCAGTAACTGAAGTTAAATACACATCTAATTCAGGCCATTCTGTCTGCAAGTAATCTTCTAATTTTGATAAAACATTAGCAGCACCACCAGTTGTTGTAGTCATTAAATAATGGTTTTCTGACAATCTAGTTGTAACTCCATCATCGTAAACCATTCCATCCTCATTGAGCATAAGCCCATATCTGCATTTTCCTATTTCTAATTTTGACCATGCATTTGTATAAACTCTATTTAAAAATTCAGATGCGTCACTTCCTTGAATATCTATTTTTCCAAGAGTAGATGCATCCAAGATACCAGCACTATCTCTAGCAGCCTTACTTTCTCTTTGTACAGCTTCATGCATATTTTCATTATCTATTGGATAATACCAAGCTCTCTTCCACTGTCCGACATTTTCAAATTGAGCTTTATTTTCTACATGCCAGTCGTGGATTGGTGTTTTTCTTATAATATCAAAAAATTCACCAACGTTTCTTCCAACAAGCGCTCCAAATGTTAATGGAGTATAAGGAGGTCTAAATGTAGTTGTTCCCAATTCACCCATTTTAACACCAGCTGTTTCAGCTATAATTCCAAGTGCATGCATATTAGATAATTTACCTTGATCTGTGGCCATGCCTGTTGTTGTGTATCTTTTTACATGCTCAATTGATTTAAAACCTTCTCTTAAAGCTAATTTTATATCATTTGCCGTAGAGTCATTTTGAAAATCTAAAAATGGTTTAGTTTTTCCCAAAGGTTTATCAGATGGAAGTAGCCAAATATTCTTTTTAGCAATTTCTTTTGAAGAAATAACTTCAAAATTTTCATAATCATTATTAACTTTTAAAAATTTTTTGATTGAATTAGCTGTATTTTTTATTACTTCATCAAGTTCAAAATCACCATTACAAGATCCGATACTAATTTGATCCAACTCTGATTTATTTGGTAAAAAAACATTATCTTCATCTCTGAATCTAAGTTTACCACCGGACTGTGTAAACAAATGTACTCTTGGTGTCCATCCTCCGGAAATACCCAAGCAATCACATTCTTCTTTTATTTTTTCTCCTACTACAGCGGAACCATCATCTGACAGCTTCATAATTTCAATAGAATTAATTTTTTTGTAACCACTTGTATTAACAACTGAAGATTTCCAATGAATTTTAATGCCTAATTTTTCAGTTTGTTTAACTATCAACGAATTAGTTTTATCTCTTATATCAACAACTGAATTAACAATTACTCCACTATTATTTAGAGAAATTGCAGCTTCATAAGCAGAGTCATTATTTGTAAATAAAGATATTCTTTGTCCACATTTAACCCCATAGTAATCTATGTATTTTTTGATAGAAGATGAGAGCATAATTCCTGGTCTGTCATTATTATTGAAAATTAATGGTCTTTCTATCGCTCCTGTAGATATAATTACTTTTTTTGCCCTGATTTTCCAAAGTCTTTGACGAATCTTATCTTTTTTTTCATTTATATCTAAATGGTCAGTTAAATTTTCTCTAGCTAAAAGATAATTGTAACTATGATAAGCAGCCAAAGATGTTCTTGTTTTTATAGTTAAATTTTTAAATGATTTTAGAGTTTCAATTTCTTTTTTTAACCACTCATTTGAATAAGAATTATTTATTTTAAAGCATTCATTTTCTTGGAAAAGAGTAGTTCCACCTAAGATATTTTTATCATCTATTAATAAAGTATTAAAATTATTCTTAGCCGCTGTTTTCGCGGCCATTATTCCAGATATACCTCCACCAACAACTAAAACATCGCAGTGTAAGTATCTATGATCATAAATATCTTTGTCCGGTTCAGTAGGCGATTTACCTAAACCTGCAGATTTTCTTATAAAGTATTCATATAATTTCCAAAATTTAGCAGGCCACATGAATGTTTTATAATAGAAAGCTGCCGGTATAAGAGGGGAAAAAAAATTGTTTATTGCCCCTATATCAAAATTAACACTTGGCCAGCAATTTTGACTCGATGCTTCTAAACCTTCATACAACTCTATCTCAGTTGCTCTTGTATTTGGCTCTGTCATTGATGCATCACTTCCAACTTGTACGATCGCATTAGGTTCTTCAGGACCACATGCCATTATTCCTCTTGGGCGGTGATATTTAAAACTTCTTCCGACAAGGTGAATATCATTTGCTAATAAAGCTGATGCCAAAGTATCACCTTTAAATCCATATAAAGTCTTACCATCAAACTTAAAAGATATTCTAGATGTTTGATCAATAAACTTGCTATTTGATATTCTTAAATTTTTGCTCATTATTTTACAGGAGGTTTTTCACCCATTTTATAAACAGCGTGAATTTTATCATTAGATGTATCTCTAACCATATTGAACCATTTTCTACATCCGTGAGCATGATTCCATCTTTCAAATTGAACTCCTTTAATATTTTTTCTCATAAATAGATATTCTGCCCATTGATCATCACTTAATTCAGTTGGTTGTTTTGGTCTCACGATATGTGCTTCTCCACCACTAGAAAATTCACTTTGATCTCTTTCACCGCAATATGGACAATTAATTAAAAACATTAGTGTGCTACTGCAGCTGCTCCATGTTCATCAACTAGATCACCGCTTACAAATCTATTTATATTAAAATCAGCATTTAGTTTATGAGGTTCGTCATTAGCAATAGTATGAGCAAATAAATCTCCTGATCCTGGTGTTGCTTTAAATCCACCAGTTCCCCAGCCACAATTAAAATATAAACCTTTAATATGTGTTTTACTAATTATTGGACTTGCATCGGGGCAAATATCTACTATTCCACCCCATTGTCTTAACATTTTCATTCTACTAAAAATAGGGTAGAGCTCTAATATCGCTTTTAAAGTTCCTTCAACAACATCATGACTTCCTCTTTGTGTATACGAAACATAAGCATCGGTTCCTGCTCCAATAACTAATTCTCCTTTATCAGATTGACTTACGTAAGCATGAACTGCATTGGACATAACAACGGTATCTATAATTGGTTTGACTGGTTCTGATACTAATGCTTGCAAAGGTTTACTTTCAAGAGGTAATTTTAAATCAACCATATTTGCAATAACACTAGAATGACCAGCAGCAACTACTCCAATTTTTTTTGATTTTATAAATCCTTTTGTAGTTTCTATACCTTCAACGCTATCTCCATTCCTTTTAATTCCTTTTACTTCACAATTTTGGATAATATCTACACCCATAGAATCAGCTCCTCGAGCATAACCCCATGCAACAGCATCATGTCTAGCTGTTCCTGCTCTTCTTTGTAAAGTTCCACCCAAAACAGGATATCTAATATCAGGTGAAGTATTAATTATTGGACAGAATTCTTTTACTTCTTCAGTATTTAACCATACAGCATCAATACCATTTAATCTATTTGCATGAGTTCTTCTTTTTAAATCTCTAACATCTTGAAGGTTATGAGCTAAATTCATAACACCTCTTTGACTAAACATTACATTGTAATTTAATTCTTGTGATAATCCTTCCCAAATTTTTAAAGCATGATCATACAAACCCGCACTAGCATCCCATAAATAATTTGAACGAATTATAGTAGTGTTTCTTCCTGTATTTCCTCCTCCAATCCAACTTTTTTCAACAACTGCAATATTTGTCATATTATGTTTTTTTGCTAAATAAAATGCTGTTGCTAAACCATGTCCACCACCTCCAATTATTATTGCATCATATTCTTTTTTTGGTTCCGGATCTCTCCATGCTTTTTGCCAATTTTCATGATAACTAAAAGCATTCTTAATTAGAGAAAATATAGAGTATTTGTTTTTCATAATTTGCTCGAAATTACTTGATTAATATTGAATATTCAATGATTTCAAGTTACACAGTAATCAACGGAAAGGTGGGTGAGCTGGTTTAAACCAACGGGTTGCTAACTCGTCGTGCGTCGAAAGATGTACCGAGGGTTCGAATCCCTCCCTTTCCGCCATATTAATGATGAAACTTAACTTAGGCAGTGGTTCAAAGATACTAAAGGGTTATGTTAATGTTGATAAATTTCAATATTATAATCCTGATGTAGTACATGATCTTGAAAAATTTCCATATCCATTTGAAGATAATTCAGTTGATGAAATATTATTGTCCCATGTATTAGAACATATTGGTCAAAATCCAGATGTCTTTAATAATATAATTAAAGAATTTTATAGAATTTGTAAAAATAATACTATTATTGATATTAGAGTTCCACATCCTAGACACGATGATTTTATATCTGACCCAACTCATGTGAGACCAATTACTTTGCTTGGTCTTCAACTATATGACAAAAATTTAAATAAAAAATGGGAAAAGATGAATGCAGCAAATACACCTTTGGCATTAATCCATGGAGTTAATTTTTTTATAAAAGATGTTAATTATGTATTAGAAAGCTATTATAGCAAATTATTAGAAAAAAAAGAAATAGATCAAAATCAATTAAAAGAATTTATAAATAAATACAATAATGTAGTTAAAGAAATGAAGATTAAATGGGTAGTTTTAAAAAATTAATATAAAGGATCATTTTTAAAAAAATCTTTTAATTTTATTGGTTTTTGTTCTAAAATATACCTATAGACATTATAATTTTCTAAAACTCTTTGTACATAATTTCTAGTTTCTTTAAATTTAATTAGTTCTATCCAATCAACATAATCAATCTGTTTTTTTTGTGGGTTTTTATTTATTTTTTTCCAGTATCTAACTCTTTTTGGGCCCGCATTGTAGGCTGCTATTGCAAAAGGATATGAACCATCATATTCAAGAATTAATCCTGCTATGTAATGAGAACCTAGATTAATATTATATTCTGGATCTGAAGTTAATCTAGATTTTGAATATGGTAATTTAGCTTGTTTTGCCACAACCTTAGCCGTATATGTCATCAATTGCATTAGACCTTGAGCACCTGCATGACTATGTGCGCTTGTATCGAATTCACTTTCTTGTCTTATTATAGACAATATAAATGCAGACTCAGGAATTTTTCTTCCATTAATAATTTTTGGTGTACTTATAACTGGATAGTTATACTTATTATGAAATCTTTTTTCATAAGATGCAAACTTTGAAATTTGAACTGCAAAATCAAATCGTGATATATCTGAAGCCAATTTTGCACTCAAAACTTCACTACCCAATGAAACATTGTCATTAGCTAAGCCTCTTAAAAGATGTTTTGTATATTTGTCTTTATTTAATTCATCTAATAAATAAATTACTTTAACTATATCTTTTTTGTAAAACTTTTCCGCATAGTCTTTGTCGACTTCCATAAGTTTGCTCAATTCTATTTCTTTATTAGGATTAATTTTTAAATGTGAAAGTTGACCATAGTAAGTAGTTAAGTATTTAGAAGACTCACCATACCATTTTATTGCTAATTCTTTCTTACCAATTTTTTCATATGTTCTGCCTAACCAATATGCACCTCTAGACAAACTGATTGGATAACCAACGTTATTAAAAAAATTTAAAAAATGATTTTCAGCCAAAATAGGATCTTTTAAAAAACTTAAAGCTATCCATCCACTCATCCATTCAGCTTCTGCATACTCAGGTCCTTCAGTTAATGCGTGGCTACTTACTACTTTATATGCTGTTTCATATTTTTTTTTATAAATTAACGATCTTCCTATTATTCCTCTTTCTACCCACCATTTATCAGGTCTTACCATGTATTCATTTGTATTTTTTATATTAAGTAAAATTTCAAGAGAACCATCTACTCTTCCTCTTTTTCTTCTCCATTTTAATCGATCGTAATTTAAACCATGATTATTTCTAAATTTTTTTGGAACTTTACTTATTGCAGTATCAACACCATAAGATCTACTCATCAATAATTGTCTTGCTGTATAAAGAAGCTGGTAGTCTTTTGGTAAATATCTCAACATTCTTTTTAAATCCCAGTATTTATTTTCATAAGCCAAATAATCAGCTCTTTTAATATAATCGCTGGATTCCAAAATTTTTTTGAATTTTTTTCTAAAAAATTTCATATCATTTCTACTTAAATCAGCGGTAATCCAACCTTCTTTAATTAATTTATTTCCTTCTGAAGACTGACTTTTTAATAATTTTGCTTGTCCTAAAACAATTTTACCAAATCCACTTAAAGGTGGGTTTTTATTGAACCAATCAATTATAAAATTTGGAGATAAATTTCTTGCATACATTTTATGTTCGGCTAAATACTTTATTCTATTTATTCTTGGATAGTTTGGATTTAAGTCAATAAATCTTTTGTATTCATAAAAAGCTAATTGATTTCCTGTAGTTAAAAGATGTTTCCATCTTACGAAATCATATATTGATTTATCCTTTGCTTTTTTTGCTGTTTTTTCAGCAGAAGACCACTTATTTTGCTCCATTGAACTAATGGCTATTTTTGCTATCTCATAATCTTTTTTTGAATAAAATTTAGATTTTTTTGCTCTAGTTGTTTTTTCGGTCGTAACAAGTAGCGGCTTACTCATTGGTATAATTTCACCATCAACTATTAGTTTTTCTATTTTTTTTGTCTCTATTTTTTCTGTTTTTAATGAAGGTTTTTTTAAAGGAATTAAATAATTTGCAATATTTTTAGCCTCTTGAGTTTTCTTTATAGCTGGTTTTTTTTGAGGTAAAATAATTTTTTCATTAGCATATACGAAATAATTGCTCCCAAAAATCATAAAGAAAAGTATTAGTAATTTTAAGAGTATTTTTTTCATAATAAATTTAATGAATCATTATCAATTTATGTTATAAGATCTCATGTTTAAAGGTTCAAATGTAGCACTTATAACACCATTCAAAGATAATAATCTAGATGAAGAAAATTATATTAAATTAATAAATTTTCATTTAGAAAATAATACAAATGGACTAGTTCCTGCTGGCACAACTGGAGAATCACCCACTTTAAGCCATAAGGAACACGAAAGGGTAATTGAACTTTGTATAAGGGAAGCAAAAGGAAAAATACCAGTAATTGCTGGCACAGGATCTAATTCAACAGAAGAGGCAGTTTCATTAACCAAGCATGCTGAAAATGCTGGAGCTGATGGAGCATTAGTTGTTACTCCCTATTACAACAAACCAACTCAAGAAGGTTTATATCAACACTATAAAGCCATTAATGACAATACAAGTCTTCCCATTATAATTTATAATATTCCCAGTAGGTGCGTAATTGATATGTCAGTTGACACTATGGCAAGATTGTTTGAACTTAAAAATATTGCTGGTGTCAAAGACGCAACAGGTGATTTAAAAAGGCTTGATCAAACAATAAAAAAATTAGGACCTAAATTTATACAGCTTACTGGAGAAGATGGACTTGCATTTGAGTTTAATAAAAGAGGAGGAGTTGGAATTATTTCTGTTACAGCTAATATTGCACCTAAACTATGTTCTGAAATGCAAAGATATTCAAAATCAAAATCTGAAAACGAAATAAAGGAAGCAGAAAGAATAGATCAATTATTACAACCATTACACAAATCCTTATTTATTGAAAGCAATCCTGCTCCAGTTAAATATGCAGCAAAAGTTTTAGGTTTATGTGATGACGAAATTAGACTTCCATTAGTTAAAATTAATAAGGAAACACAAGAAGAAGTTAAAAAAGCTTTATCATCAGCAAAACTTATCAGCTAATGAAAAAAAAAACCAATCCTGGTTTAAAAATTATCTGTTTAAATAGAAAAGCTAGTTTTAACTATTTTTTTGACGAATTAATTGAAGCAGGAATAGTGTTAAAAGGTTCTGAAATTAAATCAATTAGATCAGGAAAAGTAAATATTGCTGATTCATACGCAATAGAAAAAAATAGTGAAATTTATTTAATCAATTCACACATTTCATCTTACAAACAAGCTAGCTATTCAAACCATAATCCCACTGATGAAAGAAAACTTTTATTTAATAGAAAAGAAATTAATAAGCTTGCAGGAAAAATAAATGCTGAAGGTTTTACTTTAGTTCCAACAAAGATGTATTTTAAAAAAGGCAAAGCAAAAATTGAGATAGCTATAGCTAAAGGAAAAAAACACTATGACAAAAGGGCGACGAAAAAAAATAGAGATTGGAACCGTGAAAAAGCAAGGTACTTTAGAAAATCAAGTTAATTTTGTATATTTAGCTGTAGGTTCTAATCTGGGTAATAAAAAAGTAAATATAGAAAAAGCAAAATGGTTACTTGAAAATAATTCAATTAAAATTCTAAAAATCTCAAATCTTTATGAAACATATTCATGGCCTAATAAAAATGATCCAAAATTTTATAATATTGCAATTAAAGCTGTTACAATATTAAGTCCTATTGATTTATTTTTTACTATAAAAAATATAGAAAAAAAACTTGGGAGAAAAAAAACGAAAGCTAATGCCCCTAGAACCTGTGATATTGACATTTTAGATTTCAAAGGCAAAATTTATAGATTGTATGCAAATAACAACAAATTATTAATTCCTCACCCTAGACTCCATAAAAGAAATTTTGTTTTATTTCCTTTATTTGAGATCGATAAAAACTGGAAACACCCATTAAAAAAAAAAAAAATTCACGATTTGATAGGAAAATTAGATAAAACTGCACTTTACTCTATTAAACAAATTTAAATAAATGATATAATCTAAATATGTTAAATTCAGAAGACTTAATAATAAAGGTAAAATCTTATAATAAGTTTCTTAACCCTATAGCATTAACAAAGGCTTATAATTTTGCCTTAAAAGCTCACGAAAAACAGAAAAGGGATGAGGGATCACCTTATATAATTCATCCTATAGCTGTTGCTAATATTTTAACAGAATTAAAACTAGATAGCGCAACTATAGCTACAGGTCTTTTGCATGATACAATAGAAGATACTTACGCTACATATCAAACCATCAAAGAAGAATTTGGTATAGAAGTTGCAGATTTAGTTGACGGAGTAACAAAAATTTCTGAATTTGAAAATCAAGCAATTTCAAATTCAAAGGCTGAAAATTTTAGAAAATTAATTTTAGCAACGTCAAAAGACATTAGAGTTTTATTAGTCAAACTTGCTGATAGATTACATAATATGAGAACAATAAAGTTTGTATCAAATAATGAAAAACAAATAAGAAAAGCAAAGGAAACAATGGAAATCTATGCACCATTAGCTGATAGAATGGGCATGAATAGAATTAGAGACGAATTGGAAGATCTTTCATTTCAAGTTTTAAATTCTGAAGCTAGAGAATTGATAAAAAAAAGACTAGACGAGATAAAAGATAACAGAAGCACTAATGTTAAAAATGTATCTTATGAATTTACTGATATATTAAATCAAAATAATTTAGAATCAAAAATAGTCGGAAGGGAAAAAACTCCATTTTCAATTTGGAGAAAAGTACAAAAGAAAAGAGTTTCTCTTGAGCAAATAACAGATATTATAGGTTTTAGAATTGTTTTAAATAGTGTAGATGACTGTTACAAAGCTTTAGGAGTTTTCCATTCAAAATATAACTGTATACCTGGTAAATTTAAAGATTATATTTCTTCACCTAAAATAAATAACTATCAGTCCATACATACAGCAGTTATTGGTCCAAACAAAAGACCAATTGAAATACAAATTAGAACCAAGCCAATGCATGAATTTGCTGAAAGAGGTATAGCCTCTCATTGGAAATATAAATCCTCAGAGAAGTTTAATTCATTAACATGGAAAGAGTATGATTGGTTAAAAGATTTAGTTGAAATTATAGAAAAAAACGAAAATCCAGAGCATTATTTTGAATATACAAAATTGCAAATGTTTCAAGAAAACGTATTTTGTTTTACTCCGAAGGGAATGATTATAAAACTTCCTAAGTATGCCACACCAATAGATTTTTCATACGCCGTTCATACAAAAATTGGAGACGCAGCTATTGGTTGTGAAATTAATGGTAAAAAAAGTGCATTACAAAGTACGTTAGTTAATGGTGATGTAGTAAAAATAGTGACATCAAAAAAAGCTTCACCATCGTTGCATTGGTTAACATCATCAAAAACAGGTAAAGCTAGGGCTGCAATTAAAAGGTATTGGCAATATAAGGATGGAACACAAATACCTAAGCCCAAAGAATATCATACAACATTGTGGATTTCTCTAACTGATCAGCCTGGGAAACTAGGTGATGTCACTACAATGATCGGGGAAAATAAAGTTAATATTTCAAGCGTAGAAATGGTAGAAAAAACTAAAAAAGTAATAAATTTTAGATTTAATCTTATAATTCATGATTTGAAAAACTTTACAAAACTTATTAGTGAGCTAAAACAAAAAGAATATAATTTTAAAATTATTAGACATAAAAATAAAAAATATGCTTTCATTAAAAAACTCTTTGGCGGTTTTAAAAAAAACTAATGCACTTTTAGAAGGACATTTTGTACTTTCCTCTGGTTTACATTCATCTCATTATATACAGTGTGCTAAATTATTAAGCCATCCAAACAAGGCACTAAAAGTTTGTATATCTCTAAGTAAAAAAATCAAAAAAAAGTTTAAAAAAATAGATTTAATATTATCACCCGCCATGGGAGGAGTGATTATTGGTTATGAAATTGGAAAATTACTAAATAAAGAAACAATTTTTTGTGAAAGAATTAATGGAAAATTTAAACTTAGAAGGGGATTTAATATTAAAAAAAATACTAGAGTGCTTATAGTTGAAGATGTAATTACTACAGGAAAATCAGGTTTAGAATGTGTTAACATCATAAAAAAATCTAAAGCAAAACTTGTTGGTTTTGCCTGTATAATTGATAGATCTAACAAAAAAAAACTAAAAATAAAAAAAAATATTGTTTCACAAATTAAACTAGATATTCCAACATATAAAGAAAACAATATACCATCTAAGCTTAAAAAAATTGAAGTAACAAAACCAGGTACACGACATCTTAAATGAAAAGATTAGGTGTAAATATAGATCATGTTGCAACAATAAGAAATGCAAGAGGTGGAGATCATCCTTATCTTCTAAAGGTTGCAAGGCAAGTAATATCTTTTGGTGCAGATTCAATAACAGTTCATTTAAGAGAAGATAGAAGACATATCAATGATAATGATTTGAATAAATTATCGAAGGCTAAAATTCCTTTAAATTTAGAAATAGCATGTAATTATAAAATGATGAATATTGCATTAAAAAATAATCCAAAATTTGTTTGTTTAGTTCCTGAAAAAAGAAATGAGTTAACAACGGAAGGTGGTTTAAATGTTATTAAATATTTTAAAAAAATTAAATTTATTGTAAATAAGTTAAATAGTAAAAAGATCAGAACAAGTCTTTTTATTAACCCAACGATAAAAAATATTAATTATTCAAAAAAAATTAATGCTAGCTGTATTGAAATACATACAGGAAAAATATCTAATCTGATAAAAAAGAGAAAAAATTATAAAAAAGAACTTAAATTAATTAAAATTTGTGCAAATTATGCAGATTCTATTGGAATTGAAGTTCACGCAGGTCACGGCATGGACTATAAAACAACTAAAATTCTATCAAAAATTAAAGAAATAAATGAATTTAATATAGGCCACTTTATTATTGGTGAAGCAATATCTGTTGGTTTAAAAAATGTCATCAAAAAAATTAATAAGACTATTAAAAAGTAATGAAAATAATTGGTATAGGCGTTGATATTGTTCTTAATAAAAGAATAGCAAATTTAATAAAAAATAAGCAATTTATTTCTAGGGTTTTTTCAAAAAAGGAAATAAGTGGATCAAAAAGTATAAATAATAAAGTAAATTATTATTCAAAAAGATTTGCAGCTAAAGAATCTTTATCTAAGGCAATGGGGACTGGTTTTAGAAATGGTTTAAATTTTAAAGATATTTCTATAATTAATGATAAGTATGGCAAGCCAGATTATGAGTTAAATAGCAAGATTAAAAAACTTATATATTCAAAATTTAAAGTAAAAAAAATTAAAATTTCTCTATCTTTAGCTGATGAAAAAAAATATTCTATTGCTTTTTCAGTGATTCATAAATGATTAGTAAAAATTTAATAATTGATAATTTAAAAACATTAATTTATGCATTTTTAATTGCTTTATTAATTAGATCATTTTTGCTTCAGCCTTTTTATATTCCATCATCATCAATGGAACCTAATTTATTAGTAGGAGATAGACTTTTTGTAACTAAATATTCATACGGTTATAGCAAACATTCATTACCATTTAGTCCAAATATTTTTTCTGGTAGAATTCTATTTACAAAACCAGAAAGAGGAGATGTAGTTGTTTTTAAAACCCCTGCTGATAATAGAACTGACTATATTAAAAGACTTATAGGTCTACCAGGAGATGAAGTGCAATTTATTAATGGTGATTTATACGTTAACAATAATCAAATATTCAAAAATATAATTAAATCAGTGGATAAAGTTTACTGTGGAAATGATACAATTAAAGTTAATTTTTTTAACGAAAAGTTACCTAATGGTAAAATTTATAAGTCTGTTTATAGATCAGACTATAGCTTTCAAAATTCAGATAAATTTATAGTTCCAGAAAATCATTATTTCTTTTTAGGTGATAATAGAGATTGCTCTAAAGATAGCAGATTTTTATCTGAAGTAGGTTATGTTCATCAAGATAATTTAGTTGGAAAAGCACAATTTTTATTTTTTTCATCTGACAGTAGGATTGGAAGCATATTTAAATTTTGGAATTGGTCAGAAATAATTAGGTTTAACAGATTCTTAAAAAAAATTAATTAATGAAAGAAAAAATAAATAATTTACAAAAAAAAATTAATATTAAATTTAAGAATTTAAATTTTATTAAAAATTCAATTACTCACAAAAGTTATGATCCATTAAATAATTACGAAAAACTTGAATTTCTAGGAGATAGAATTTTAGGTTTTGTAATTTCAAAAAAATTAATTGAACTTTATCCTAACGAAAAAGAAGGGGTATTAGATAAAAAGTTAGCCTCATTAGTAAATAAAAATAAATGTTTAGAAGTAGCAAAAATTATTAGTTTAGAAAAATTTATTTTAGTAGGAAATCGAGGCTCTAAATCCAAAATAGAAAATAAAATAGTTGCTGATTCTATAGAGGCATTAATTGGTGCTATTTATTATGATAAAGGTTTTGAGCTTACAGAAAAATTTATACTTAGCATGTGGAAAAGTTTTATTAATTTATCTGACGAAATAATAATTGATTCTAAAACTAAACTTCAAGAGTATTCATTAAAAAAATATAAATCTTTACCAATCTATAAGTTAGTTTCAAGTTCAGGTCCGAAGCACAAACCAAAATTTACAATATCTGTGAGATTGAAGGACTCAAAATTATTTGAAGGATTTGGTGACTCAAAAAAAAAAGCAGAACAAAATGCTGCAAAAAAATTATTGGATAATATAAAATAAATATATGTTTTGGGCCGATCATGGATTTTTACTATCAAAAAATAAATTTGGTGAAAATTCTTTAATTGCAGAATTTTTTACTAAAAAGCATGGAAAAGTTTCTGGTATTATTTATGGAGCTACATCAAAAAAAATTAGAAATTATCTTCAAATCGGTAACAAGTTTTATTTAAATTATAATTCAAAAAGTGAAAATAAATTAGGTTATTTTAAAATTGAAATAGAAAAAATTTTAACACCAAGATTCTTTGAAGAAAAAAAGAAACTTTCTTGTATAGTTTCATCAATGAGTTTAATTAAATTATTAACTGTTGATAATCAATCAAATGATAACATATTTAATCTTATTGATGAATTTTATCTTTTTTTAGAAAATAAAAATTGGGTAAATAAATTAATTTTTTGGGAATTAGAACTATTAAAATTGGTTGGTTATGATCTTTCTTTAAATAGTATTGTTAGTGAAGAAACTGTTGACAATAAAAAATTATATTTTGTTGCCAATGATAATGAAAAGAAATACATACCAAGTTTTTTAATCGAAAAGAATATTGATGTTGTTGATTTTGGTCAAATTCTTAGTGGATTAAAACTTGTTAATGATTATCTAGATAAATCGATACTTAAACCTAACAATATATCGCAACCTAAATCCAGAATAGAATTTTTGAACATGATTAAGGAATAATTTTTTATTTTAAATCTCTTGCTACTTCGTTTGCAAAATATGTTATAACAGCATTTGCGCCAGCTCTTTTAAAACCTATTAATACTTCAAGAATAGTTCTTTTATCAATCAAATTTTTTTTAATTCCATTATATATCAGACTATATTCACCTGAAACTTGGTAAGCTAAGACTGGAATTTTAAAATTATCTTTAACTGTTTTAATTATATCAAGGTAAGGCATGCCAGGTTTTACCATTACCATGTCAGCTCCTTCTTTTATATCTAGGGCAACCTCTCTTATTGCTTCTAAATTATTACTATAATCCATTTGATAAGTTTTTTTATCTCCTTTAAGTAAATTTTGAGAACCAACTGCATTTCTAAAAGGACCATAGAAGCTTGATGCATATTTAACAGCATAAGACAATATTTGGACATCTTTAAAATTGTGTTTTTCTAAATTTTTTCTTATTTCACCAATCCTACCATCCATCATATCTGATGGTGAAATTACATCACATCCCATTTCAGCTTGCAAAAGTGATTGCTTTATTAAAATTTCAACTGTTTTATCATTTAATATATTACCTTTATATAACAACCCATCATGCCCATGAGAAGTATAAGGGTCAAGAGCTACATCACACATAATACCTATATTATTTTTATATTTTTTTTTTATAAATTTAATAGCTCTACAAACTAAATTATTTTCATTTAGAGATTCTGTTCCATTGTTATTTTTTAATTTTGAATTAGTATAGGGAAATAGTGCAACCATAGGAATTTTGTTTGACACAGCCTTATCCACTATTTCTGCAAGTCTATCAATACTGTATCTATATACTTCAGGCATTGATTTAATAGATTGTTTTTTATTTATTCCTTCAACAAGAAATATTGGAAGAATCAAATCATTTGCAGATAAAGTGTTTTCTCTAACCAATCTTCTTGACCAATCAGTTTTTCGGTTTCTTCTAAGCCTTAAATTGGGATATTTTCCTGTGATAATCATTCTCATTATTTTTTTATATGCGACAAAAGTTATATGTATTATAATTATAAATAAAGTATTTATTTAAGCACATGAATAACGTTACATCTTTAACTGAATTAAAATCTACTAAAATAACAAGTGATTTTCAAAAACAAGTTATCCATTTCAATTTAGATAAGCTTAGAAATGCATGCAATGAAGTCCTAAAAATAAAAGGTTTTGATACAAGTTTAGGAATTCCACATTTTGCAGCTATTTCACTAAATCAAATACCAGGTGATCCTGATTCTATTAAAGGTAATAAAGTAAGAGGTGTTTATTGGACTAAACCAGACTCGACTGGTGTCGAAGTATCAAGAGATGTAAAGATTGATGAAAGCAAATATACAGAATTTGTAAAAGATTTTGAAAATACTTACTTCAAAGAAGTTTATGATGAACTATCTAAAAAATATAAATTAGGTAGAGTAAGACTTTTATTAAAAGAACCAAGATCAACATTAAGTTGGCACAGAGACCCTGAGCCAAGACTTCATATTCCAATTTATACTAATCCAGGAGCTATTATGGTTATTGATAAAAGAGCCCATCATATGCCAGCTGATGGTTCTGTCTGGGTTACTAATAATTTAAAATATCATAATGCATTTAATGGTGGAGAAGAAAATAGAGTCCATTTGGTTGCATGTGTTTTGGACTATAAATTTAATTAATTTTAGTCTATAGATTAACTTAAGTTGAAAAAGATTTTTATTGCATCAGATCACGCTGGCTATAATTTAAAAAATAGCATTATCTCCAAGCTAAATAAAGTTATAGACCTGGGCCCAAAAACTTCAGATTCAGTTGATTATCCAGACTATGCAAAGAAACTATCAAGAAAAGTCTCATTAAACAAAGGAAGCTTTGGCATTTTGATATGTGGTTCAGGCATGGGCATGGCTATTGCAGCTAACAAAACTAAGAATATTAGAGCTGCTTTATGTTATAGTAAGAAAAATACTAAATTATCTAGATTGCATAATAATGCAAACATCATTACATTAGGTGAAAGATTGATTAATAAAAATAAAGCAATTAGTCTTATTAAAATTTTCTTAAGTACAAAATTTGAAGGTGGTAGACACTTGAGAAGGGTTAAAAAAATTTAGTTATGTCTAGTGAAAGTAAATATTTAAACGATCAATACAAAAGTTTTTTTGAAGACAGTTTATCAAAAACTGATCCAGATCTATCTAAAGCTATTAATGATGAATTACAAAGACAACAAGAACATATTGAACTAATTGCTTCTGAAAATATTGTTTCTCAAGCAGTATTAGAGGCTCAAGGATCTGTATTAACAAATAAATATGCTGAAGGTTATTCAGGTAAAAGATATTATAATGGTTGTGAACATGTCGATGTTGCTGAAAATTTAGCTAATGAAAGATTAAAAAAATTATTTAATTGTAAATTTGCAAACTCTCAACCTCATTCAGGGGCTCAAGCCAATGGCGCTACATTTTTAGCTTTACTTAAACCTGGTGATACATTTATGGGAATGAGTTTAAATTCTGGTGGTCACATAACTCATGGTTTAAAAATTTCAATGTCAGGAAAATGGTTTAATCCAATAGGTTATGATGTTGATAAAGAATCTGAACTTATTGATTATGATCATGTTGAAAAATTAGCACTAGAACATAAACCCAAACTTATAATAGCTGGTGGAAGTGCTTACTCCAGAGTTATAGATTTTAAAAGATTTAGAGAAATATGTGATAAAGTAGGTGCAATCTTTATGGTCGATATGGCTCATTTTTCAGGTTTGGTTGCAGGAAAAGGTTATCCAAATCCATGTGAATATGCGCATGTTGTAACTTCAACTACTCATAAAGTTTTTAGAAGTGCAAGAGGAGGAATAATTTTAACAAATCATGAAGATATAGCTAAAAAAATTAATACTGCAGTTTTTCCTGGTTACCAAGGTGGACCTTTAATGCATATCATTGCAGCAAAAGCAGCAGGTTTTCTAGAAGCTCTAAGACCTGAGTTTAAAGATTATATAAAATCAGTTTTAGCAAATGCAAAAATTTTATCTGAAACTTTAAAAAATAACGGCTTTAAAATTTATTCTGGTGGAACGGATACACACTTAATGTTAGTAGACTTAAGACCTTTTAATGTTAAAGGTAATTTAGCTGCTGAAAGCTTATCTAGAGCAAATATAACATGTAATAAAAATGGTATTCCATTTGACTCCGAAAGCCCAATGATAACATCTGGTATTAGACTTGGATCTCAAGCTGCAACAACAAGAGGTTTTGGATTAAAAGAATTTGAAATAGTAGGAAAGTTAATTACAAAAGTAATTGATGGATTATCAAAAAATCCCAATGATAATGGTAAAGTTGAAGATGAAGTTAGAAAAGAAGTTGTTTCACTTTGTTCTTCTTTTCCAATTTACAAAAATTTAAGAAAATGATCTGCCCAATATGCAAAAAAGGAGAAACTTCGGTTGTAGACTCTAGACCAACTGAAGACGGCACAGCGATTAGAAGAAGAAGATTATGTGTTTGTGGTGAGAGATTTACTACATTTGAAAGAGTCCAGTTCAGAGAAATGATGGTGGTAAAAAAAAATGGGAGAAAATCACCATTTGATAGAGAAAAATTGTCAAAATCTATTTATATCGCTCTTAAAAAGAGACCAATAGATACAGACACAGTTGAAAAATTTATAACAAATATATCTCGATCTTTAGAGGAATTGGGTCAAAGTGAAATAGCTTCAAATACCATAGGAACTATGGTTATGGACGGCTTAAAAGATTTGGATCCAGTAGCCTATGTTAGATTTGCATCAGTCTATCGAAATTTTAGAGAAGAAAAAGATTTTATTCAATTCGTAGATAAAATTGATGTCTTCAAAAAAAGATAAATCAAACAATTTAGATAAATATTTCATGGCTATTGCCATGAACTTAGCGGAAGAAAGAATTGGTTTAACTGGATTAAATCCATCAGTTGGTTGTGTAATAGTAAAAAATAATAAAATATTATCTTTTGGACAAACTGGATTTAATGGAAGACCTCATGCCGAAACCGTTGCTATAAATAAATGTAAAAAGAATGAACTTTCTGGTTCATCTATTTTTGTTACAATGGAACCTTGTACTCATTTTGGAAAAACTCCGCCATGTACAAATCTAATTGTTAAATCAAAAATTAAAAAAGTAATTTATTCCTCCACTGATGTAGATAAAAGAACCTCCAATAAAGCATATTCACTTTTAAGATCAAAAAAAATTAATGTTAAAAAAGGATTATTAAAATATCAAAGTAAAAAAATTTATAAAAATTATTTTAATCAAAAAAATAGTAAAATGCCTTTTATAGCTGCCAAGTTAGCATGTTCAAATGATTTTTTTATATCATCAAAGAACAAATTCATAACCAATAAACATTCTAGAAATGTTTCACATATTTTAAGATATAATTTTGATTCAATTCTAGTTTCATATAAAACTGCTAATGCTGATAATTCAAAATTGTCTTGTAGAATTAATGGTCTAGAGAATTTTTCACCCAAAAGATTGATAATTGATAAAAATTTAAAAATTAATAAAAAATCACCTGTAATTACTGATAAAAATAAAAATAACACTATTATCTTTCATTCAATTAAAGATAAAAAAAAATTAGAGTTTTTTAAGTTAAGAGGTGTCAAACTCATTTACACAGACCTAGATAGAAACAAGAATATTGACTTAAAAAAAGTATTTTTAAAAGCTTATAGTATTGGAATCGGATCAATAATTATTGAAGGAGGAAAAATATTGACTAAAAGTATTTTAAAAGACAAATTGATAAATGAATTTTATTTATTTGAGATCGATAAAAACTGGAAACACCGATTAGGAATAAAAAATGTTTCTGATTTTAGAAATATATTTAATTTTTTTAAAAAGAAAGAAAATATCGAAACTTTTTTAGATGGAGATAAAATAACAAGGTATTACTAAAATGTTTAATGGAATTATATTTAACCAAGGAGAAATACATAAAATATCTAAGAGAAGAAAGGGTATTAATTTATTTGTTAAATCAAGTCTTCCATTAAAATCAAAAGATTTAGGTATTTCTATTTCCTGCGATGGAGTTTGTTTAACCTTAGTTTCAAAAAAAAATAAAAT
>CABXCB010000013.1 GCA_902510635.1 uncultured Pelagibacteraceae bacterium | reverse complement strand
GACATAATGTTGAATTTATTAAAGGTGGAGTGCCAGAAGGAGTTGATAAATTTAAAACTAAATTTAGTAAAGATGCACAATATACTTTTAAAGTTCCAGGTATCTATGCTTATTGGTGCACTCCTCATAAAAGTATGGGGATGATTGGCTTTATAGTTGTTGGAAATGATAAATCTAATTTAGAAGCTATAAAAAAAATTAAATACTATTCAAAATCAAAAAAAATAGCTCCAGAATTAATTAATTCATTGTAATAAAAAAATTAACTAAGGCTACAAAATTGTAGCCTTAGCAAAATACTAATTAGAAAAACCGTATTTTCTAAGTCTTACATCACCTGTTCGTGCGTGAGCTTCCATTCCCTCATATCTAGAAATTCTTGCTGCTGCAGCTCCAACTTCTTTTGTAGATTCTTTTGTCATTCTTTGAAAACTTAATGTTTTGATAAATTTACCTACAAATAATCCACCTGTATATCTCCCAGCACCTTTAGTAGGAAGAATATGGTTCGTTCCTGAGCATTTATCACCATAAGCAACTGTTGTTTCTTCACCTATAAATAAAGATCCATAGTTTTTTAATCTTTCATGAAACCATTTCAAATTTTTTGTTTGTACTTCTAAGTGTTCCGGTGCGTATTCGTCGCTAATTTTTGCCATTTCTTCATCTGAATCACAAAGAATAACTTCACCAAAATCTCTCCAAGCATCCCCAGCACTTTGTTTAGGTAGTTCTGGTAAATCTGCAATCAATTCAGGTACTCTTTTTATAACTTCATCAGCAAGTTTTTTACTAGTAGTAAACAACCAAGCAGGAGAATTGTAACCATGTTCTGCTTGGCCAACTAAATCAAATGCTACTATTTCTGGATCAGCTGTTTCATCAGCAATTACAGCTATTTCTGTAGGACCAGCAAACAAATCAATTCCTACTTTACCAAATAAAATTCTTTTTGCTTCAGCTACAAATTGATTTCCAGGTCCAACTAAAATATCTGCTGGTGCATTTCCAAATAATCCATTTGTCATGGCAGCGATTGCTTGAACTCCACCTAAATTCATAATTACATCTGCTCCACATAAATCAGCTGTATAAATAATTGATGGATGAACTCCAATGTCTTGTTTTGGAGAACTACAAACTAAAATATTTTTAACACCAGCAACTTTAGCTGTTGTAACACTCATTACCGCAGAAGCTATATGAGCATATCTTCCTGCAGGTACATAGCATCCCGCTGTATTAACAGGTATTAATTTTTGTCCAGCATATAAACCGTCTGAAAGTTCAACTTCAAAATCTTGACCGTAGTTTTTTAATTGTGCTTCTGCAAATTTTCTAACTCTTTCGTGAGAAAACTGAATATCATCCTTTGTTTTTTGATCTAAATTTTTTTTTATTTCTTCTATTTTCTCTTTAGAAACTATGATTTCACCATCATACTTATCAAATTTTTTTCCAAGTTCTTTGCAACCTTCTTCTTTTTTTATTTCTATATCTTTTAAAATATTTTCTACAATTTCTCTTGTTTTTGAGTCATCAGTAGATGACGTTTTTGGTGATTTTTTTAGATACTTGATTGTCATAATTTTTAAGTTTTTAAATCATTAATTAATCTAATGCAACCACTGCAGCTGCCATAGAAGCTAATCTTGCGGGAGCTTCATCCGATCTACTTGTGATTACAACAGGAACTTTTCCACCAATAACTACACCTGCAGCACATGCTCCCATAAAATATATCATCATTTTAACTAAGGCATTTCCTGCCTCGACATTTGGAACTAACAAGATATCAGCTTGACCAGCGACTGCATTTTTAATTCCTTTAATTGCAGCTGATTTTTTTGAAATACTATTATCAAAAGCAAGAGGTCCAAAAACATCAGCATTTAAATTTTCTTTTTTTGCTATTTCAGTAATTTCTTTTGCATCTAGTGAACTCTGAACGCTATCCAGGACTTCTTCTGTTGCTGATAATATAGCAACTTTGGGCTTCTCATTTCCAATTCTATTTGAAAAATTAATTACATTTTTAAGTATATGCATTTTTGTTTTAATATTGGGCATAACATTTAAAGCACCGTCAGTAATTATTAATGGTTTATCTTCTTTATCTAAAGTCATATGCCATATGTGACTTAATCTTGTTTTACTTAATAAATTATATTCTCTTTTTAAAACTTCTTTCATGAGAACATCTGTATGAATATGACCTTTAACAATTATTCTTATTTTATTTTCAGAGGCAAGTTTGGCTGCAATTTTTGCAGTATTATTTTCTATTGGCTCGTGAATAGTTTTAAATTTTGATATATCAAATTTTAAATTATCAGCACATTTTTGAATTTCATCTTTATCACCAATAAAAATTGGTATGATTAAATTTTCATTAACAGCATCCATAACCGATAGCATTGGAAGTGGTTTTCCTGCATTAACTATCCCAGCTACCACACCTTTTTTTTTATGAGCAACATCTAAAAGGTTATTTGGACAAACTATTTCTTTATCTGAAAGCATTTTTTGGTTTTTTGTATATATAAATTTATAATAATTTATAGTAAAATAGATAAACTAAAAAACTGTGTCTGAACTATGGAAATAGTAACAAAAATAGCACCTATAATACTTGCATTAATAATGCTGGGCCTAGGGTTAGGTTTAAAAGTTGAAGATTTTAAAAGAGTATTCAAAGCCCCAAAAGATTTCATTGTTGGTTTTATTTTACAATTAATTATTCTTCCAATAGTTGCGTACTTATTAATTATCATTTTAAAAACATCACCTGAGATAGCAATAGGGGTTATGATTATTGCGGCTGCACCAGGAGGAGTTACATCAAATATATTAACTAAATTTGCTGATGGAGATGTTGCCTTGTCCATTTCTTTAACGGCTATTATTAGTTTAATTAGTATTATTTCAGTTCCTTTTATAATTTTTAAATCTGCTGATTTATTTGGAATAACAAATATCTCACAAAATATCTCAATGACAGGTATTGCTCTTAAAATGGTATTAGTTGTAACAATCCCAGTTATTTTAGGAATGATTATCAGAAAATTTGCCGATAGTTATGTATCCACAAAAGTTGAAATATTTAATAAGCTCAACATAGTACTTTTTATAATTTTTTTCATAGCTGCATTTTATGAAGAAAGAGAAAATATAATAAGTTTTATAATGCAAGCAGGTTTTATTGCTTTGATTTTAAATATAACCATGATGATAATTGCATATTATATTGCTAAAACTTTTGCTTCAGGAATTAAACAAAGAAAAAGTATTGCTTTAGAATGTGGACTACAAAATGGTACTCTAGCATTATTTGTTTCAACACAAATATTTGGTAGTGATATATTATACGCAATACCAACAGGTGCTTATGCATTAATTATGTATATTACAGGTTTTGTTTTTGTATATTTTTTAAGAAATAAAGTTTAATTGTTCCAAAAAGGACATTTACATTCAGCCAGAAGATATTTTTTTAAATTATCATTTAATTTTAGTGTTGTAATTGAAATTCCTGCCATCTCCATAGAAGTTGCATACCTTCCAACATAAGTTTTAATATTTTTTATTTTAGAGTTCGATAGATTTTCATTAACTCTTTTAGAAACAATATACAGTTCTTCAAGTGGTGTGGCACCCAAACTATTTATCATAACTGCAATATTATCATCAGCAGTTAACTTGAAGTCATCAATAATTCTTTTATACAAATCATCAACCAAGTCATTAGCAGGTCTTAATTTTTCTCTTTTTATTCCAGGCTCTCCATGTATACCCATTCCTATTTCAATTTCATCATCACTAATTTCAAAGGTAGGTTTTCCAGCTTCTGGTAAAATACAAGGTGAGACAGCAACACCGAGTGTTCTAATATTATTATTAACTTCTTTAGCAGTTTTAAAAACATCATCAAGAGACGCTCCAGTTTCAGCAATTGCTCCTGCAACTTTAAATACGAATATCATTCCAGCTATTCCTCTTCGTTTTTCTTTCTCTGCTTCACTTGCACTTGCAATATCATCAGCAATAATTACTTTTTTTGTTTTAACTCCTTCACCTTCAACCATTTCACAAGCCATTTCAAAATTCATTACATCTCCACCATAATTACCAATAAGGCACAAAACCCCATTACCATTATCTGCGTTTTTTATAGCTGAAACCATTTGATCTACTGATGGAGATGCAAATACTGATCCAATAGCACATGCATCTAAAAACCCTTTACCAATATATCCAGTAAAGACAGGTAAATGTCCAGACCCACCTCCGGTAACTATCCCGACTTTATTTGAAGCTTTATTTGCTCTCATTACAACCCTGTTATTATCTTTTGCCAAAGTATAAATATCAGGATGGGATTTAATAAGTCCATCAATTGACTCTTCTACAAAATTAGCTGGATTGTTGATTATTTTTTTCATAACTATTTTTATATTTTAAATTTTAAAATATATATACTAGTAAAATGATAAAACCTTTTAAAGTAGAGATTCCAGAAAAAAATCTTCAAAATATATATTCAAAAGTGAAAAACTATCAATGGCATGAGATGCCCGATGATGGTGGCTGGGATTATGGAACTAATTTAGATTACATGAAAGAATTTACTGATTATTGGGTTAATAAATTTAATTGGAGAAAAACAGAAGAAAAAATAAATAAATTTAATAATTTTAAATCTAATATAGATGGAATTGATATTCATTTTATTCATGAAAAAGGAAGTGGATCTAACCCCAAACCTTTATTACTAAATCATGGTTGGCCAGGATCTATTATAGAGTTTTTACATATTATTGATCAATTAGCTCATCCAGAAAAATATGGAGGAAACGAAGAAGATGGGTTTAATGTTGTTGTTCCATCTTTACCAGGTTATGGATTTTCAGGACGTCCTTCAAAACCAATTGGTCCAAGAAAAATGTCAGCAATATTTAATTTGTTAATGACAAATACTTTGGGTTATAAAAAATATATATCCCAAGGAGGTGATTTTGGAGGAACTATATGTACATGGCTTGCATATGATTTTTCAGAAAATTTATTAGGAATTCATATAAATATTTTAATTACTCGACATCCAGATGGACCTCAAACTTCAGAAGAAAAAGAATGGCAAGAAAGGTTTAAAAAAGAACAAAGAATTGAAGATGGCTATAGAACACAACAAGCAACCAAGCCACAAACATTGAGTTACGCAATGATGGATAGCCCAGTAGGAGTTGCTGCATGGATAATTGAAAAAATGAGAGGCTGGTCTGATATAAAAAACGGAAATATTGAAAGTGTTTATTCAAAAGACATTTTATTATCAAACATAATGGTTTATTTAGTAACTAAAACATTCAACACAGCGTCTTGGATTTATTATGGAAGAAGAGAAGAAGGGGGAAGATTTCTTCCAAAAGATCATCTACCTTTAAAAGTACCAACTGCTATTGCAAAATTTCCAAAAGAATATTTAGAATGGGCTCCAAGATCTTACGTTGAAAGAATATACAATGTTAAGCAATGGACAGAAATGCCTGCTGGAGGTCATTTTGCAGCTTTAGAACAGCCAGATTTGTTAATTAAAGACATAAGAAAATTCGGAAAGACTTTATGAATATAGAAGAGTTTATTAAAAAATCACCCAAAACAGAATTACATTTGCATATTGAAGGAACATTAGAACCTGAACTTATGTTTTCTTTAGCAAAAAGAAATAACATCAAGATTCCTTTTAAAAATATAGATGATGTAAAAAAAGCATATAATTTTAGTAATTTAGACTCTTTTTTAAAAATTTATTATGAGGGCGCCAAAGTATTAATAAAAGAACAAGATTTTTTCGATCTTACATGG
Organism: uncultured Pelagibacteraceae bacterium; assembly: GCA_902510635.1. Lineage (GTDB taxonomy): Bacteria > Pseudomonadota > Alphaproteobacteria > Pelagibacterales > Pelagibacteraceae > Pelagibacter. The sequence goes on along the minus strand of CABXCB010000013.1, from coordinate 14,002 downwards.
GCTTATATATTAAAATGTAAAGAGGATAACATAGTACATACCGAAATATTCTTTGATCCACAAACTCATACAGATAGAGGAATTGATTTTGACACTGTTATAAATGGAATTTTTAATGCATTAAAAAAAGCTGAAAAAGATTTTGGTTTAAGTTTTAAAATAATAATGTGCTTTTTAAGACACTTAAGTGAAGATGAGTGTTTTAAAATTTTAGATAAAGCACTAGCTCACAAGAATAAGATTTTTGGTGTTGGATTAGACTCATCAGAGACAGGTAATCCTCCTAAAAAATTTAAAAATTTATTTAAAAAAGCTATAGAAAATGAATTTATAACAGTTGCTCATGCAGGAGAAGAGGGGCCACCAGAATATATTTGGGAAGCCTTAAATTTTTTAAATGTTCATCGAATTGACCATGGAGTTCAATGTCTTAAGGATGATAAATTAGTTGGAATGTTGTCAGAAAGCCAAATTCCTTTAACAGTATGTCCACTATCAAATGTAAAATTAAAAGTATTCAATAAATTAGAAGAACATAATTTAAAAAAAATGTTAGATAAAAAATTAATGGTTATGGTTAATTCAGATGATCCTGCTTATTTTGGTGGTTATTTAAATAAAAATTTAACCGAAACACAAGCAGCTTTAAATCTTTCTTATGAAGAAGTAAAAACGTTGCTTATTAATTCATTTACGTCCTCCTTTTTAAAAGATACTGAAAAGAAAAAATGGATTTCTAAAATCTAAAATGTTATTAAAAAAATTGAAAATATTTAAATGCAAAAAATAATTTTTATTACAATTTCTTTATTAATCATTGGATATGTAATTTATATGGGAGTTACAGCTGTGATTAGAGGAAAAAAATATAAAGAAGAAAATAAAAAAGAAGAGAATAAAGACAAAAAATAAATGAATTTAAGTACAATAGTAATAATAATTTATGCAATTGGTATTGTTATAGGCGCTTTGTTTCTTGATTTGTGGGGCGCTGAAACATCTTTATCTAAGGCTATGGCAGGAGTTGTTTGGACAGTATTATTTTTGATTTGCTTATTTTATTTTGAAAAGAAAGAACAACAAAATAGAGAGTAATGATTAAATTATTATTTAAAATTAATTTTATAGTTTGCCTAATTTTTCTTTTCTCGTACTCTACAACAATGGCAAATGAAGAAGCAAACTACAAAATAGAACAAAAAAATGATATTTATGAAATTCGTTATTATTCAGATAGATTAATTGTTCAGGTAGCAAACAAAGTTGACAATAATAGTTTTCGAAAACTTTTTAAATATATTTCTGGAGAAAATAAAAATTCTGAAAAAATTGCAATGACAATTCCAGTTACTCAAACAAAAAAAGATGACCAAATGTTTATGCAGTTCTATCTTCCTTCTAAATTTAATAAAGAAACAACTCCTATACCTAATAATCCAGATCTAGAAATTTCAACAATTCCCAAAGGATATTTTGCAGTAATAAAATTTTCAGGTAGATCATCTGATAAAAATTTTGATAAGCATAATAAAATTCTTAAGCAAAAACTCTTAGAAGATAAAATTTCAATAAAAGGTTTTGCCATCAGGGCAACTTACAATAGTCCTTTTACACTTCCTCCCCTTAGAAGAAATGAATCAATGTTTAGTATTAATTGGAAAGAATAATTTAAATAAACTTTATTGTAATTTTTTTATCTCGTCAAAAACTTCTTTCGCGTGATCTTTAACTCTAACGTTATTCCAAATTTTATGAATTTTCCCCTTAGAATTAATCAAAAATGTAGTCCTTACTATTCCCATAAACTTTTTACCTAAAAAAGATTTTTTACCCCAAACACCATATTTTTTTATTACTTCTTTTTTTTCATCAGACAGTAAATCAAATTTTAATTTATATTTCTTTTTAAATTTTAAATGACTTTCAATACTGTCTTTGGAAATTCCAAAAACAACAGTTTTATTTTTGTTAATTAAACTATTTAATTTACTAAAATCTTTAGACTCTATAGTGCACCCAGGAGTATCATCTTTTGGATAAAAGTATAAAATTATATTTTTTTTCTTAACTTTATTTAATTCGAAAATATTTCCGTCTGTACTAGCAAGTTTAAAATTAGGTGCTTTATTATTTGTTTTTAACTTCATTATTTAAAGTTTAATTATATGAAATTTACATTGTGTCAATGGGGCTCATTGTAATTTTATTTAAAATTTATACTTTTAAATCAATGAGAAGAAGTTTTTTAAAATTAGCTGGTGTATCAATATTTTCATTTTTATTGCTACCATATAGACTCTTATTATCTGCAACAAAAAAAATTATAAATCAAAATTTAACTAAAGAACAAAAAAATATACTTTTTAATGAAGGAACTGAGCGTCCATATACCAGTTCTCTGTTGTACGAAAAGAGAGATGGTTTTTATCACTGTGCTAATTGTGATGCTAAATTATTTAGTTCTAATTCAAAATATAACAGTGGAACAGGTTGGCCATCATTTACAGAATCTCTTCCTGGTGCATTTAATACTAAAACTGATTATTCATTTGGAATGAAAAGGGTTGAGTATCATTGCGCTAAATGTGGCGCACACCACGGCCATGTATTTGAAGATGGTCCTGATGAAAATGGTATGAGATTCTGCAATAACGGTCTTTGTTTAATTTTTAAACCCACAAATTAATATGAAAAAATTAATCTTAATATTCTTTATAATTCCAAATATTTTGTTTGCTTCATCAATGAAGATGATAGGAGAAAAGGGAAAATTATCAGAAGTAAGCAGAACTATTGAGATTAAAATGTACGATAATTATTACGAACCTAAAGAAATAAAAATAAAAAAAGGTGAAACAATTAAATTCATTGTTCATAATTATGGTGAACTTGTTCATGAGTTTAATATTGCTACTAAAGAAATGCATATTAAACATCAGCCAGAAATGATGAAGATGGTAGAAAATGAAATATTGCTTGCCGATAGAATTGATAAAAAAAAAATGAAAGAAATGGCAAAAAAAGATCATTCAATGGGTCATTCTCATTCTAATAGTGTTTTATTAGAACCAAACCAGAGTGCAGAATTAATATGGAAGTTTAGTACTGATACAAATCTCGAAGCCGCATGTAATGTACCAGGTCACTATGAATCTGGAATGATTGCAAATATAAATAATATTTAAATGAAAAAAATTTTAACAATCCTATTTATTGGATTGTTAAATTTTACAAACCATGCATTTTCCGACGAAAAAATTTTAAATTACCTCAAAGAAGGTAAAAAATTAATTTTTATAAGGCATGCAATTGCTCCTGGAAATGGTGATCCAGATAATTTCAATATTAAAGATTGTTCTACTCAGAGAAATTTAGATAAAAATGGAATTAATCAATCAAAAAAAATTGGACTTTTTTTTAAAAATAATCAAATAAAAATTGATAAAATATTATCAAGTGAATGGTGTAGATGTATAGATACAGCCAAATATGCTTTTGAAAATTTTGAAACTTTTGATGCTTTAAACTCATTTTATGATGAGAGATTTGCTGCAAATGAAACTAAACAAATAGATGATCTAAAACAATATATAAAAAATTGGAACAGTGATAAAAATTTAGTTTTTATAACTCATTATGTAGTTATTTCATCAATTTTCAATACAGGTACATCTTCTGGAGAAATTATTGTTTCAGATAAAAATTTTAATATACTTGGAAGCGTTAATACAATGTAGGGGCGTTCTGTTGCCAGGTGCCCTAAAACGCTGAGGAAAGTCTATTTAAAGCAAACATTCCTGGGTCATCTAAGTCTTTTGTTTTATCTTCAAACATTCTCGCTCTACCAATCTTAATTTTTTTCCCTTTAAAATCTTCCAAAGCTTGTTTGGTTGATAATTTTAATACCTTTGAGTAATTTTGATTATCCTTAAGATTTTTAATTATTAAATCTAAGCTATCTGCAATAGTTTTATCTCCAAGGTTTGTTTTACCTCTTTCAAGTATTGTTTTTAAAGCTGTTTCAAAAATAGTTATAATATCTTCATGATTGCACACAGTTTTTTCTTTTAAAATTTTTGAAATATTCATAAAAGAAAAAGCAATTAAAGTACCAAAACTTGATCCAGATTTTTTAACAAAAGCTTGTGAGCAAAGCATAAAGTTTGAGCCCATATCATCAGTAAATTTACTAATATTATTATTAACTTCTTCTAAACCATGCAGGATTGTAACACCTAAATCACCATCACCTATTTTTCCATCAGCAGAATTGAAATCATCATAAGAGTTTTTTGCTTCTTCCAACAATTTTTTAAAAATATTGGTTAAAACTTCTTTGTTAAGCATTTAATTTTTTTAAATCCTCAGCAATATTAGTTGGAATATTAATCTTTTTATTAAGATTTTTTTTATATCTTAATTGTTTGTTTTGACCAGGATATAAAATTTCTTTTACACCTTTTATTTTAGGTAATCTTTTTATTCTTTTAATATTTTCTTTTATTCGTTCACTATAATTCCCAACAAAAAGATTAGGCTTCATAACAAAAAATAAGTGACCAATATTTTGTGGACCTGAAAAATCGTCAAAAGGATCTTTTACTTTTCCTCCATGATTTCCACCTGTAAAGACACCACTTAATATATCAACCATCCATGCGAGTCCTGAACCTCTAAAACCGGCTATAGGTAATTGTACACCTGCCAATGCTTTTTTTGCATCTGTAGTTGGTTTACCAAATTTATCTAAAGCAACTCCTTCTGGTATTTTTTTTCCAATTCGTGCAGCAACTCTTATTTTACCTCTATTAATTACTGAAACTGATGTGTCTAAAATAAAAGGAACTTTAGATGAGGTTGGTGTTCCAAAACATATTGGATTTGTTCCAAATAAACTTTTTCTTGCTCCGTGAGGAGCTATTGCTGGTGGAGCATTTGTAAAACAAAAAACAATTAAATTTTTTTTAACAGCTTGCTCTGCATAATAACCTGATAAACCATAGTGACCACTATTCTTAATTCCAACTAATCCAATTCCTGTTTTCTTAGCATTTTTAATTGCTTGTTTTATTCCAATATCTGCAGCTACAAATCCAATACTATTATTTGCATCAATTTTAGAAATAGATTGAGAAATTTTTTTAATTTTAATTTTTGGTTTTGGATTGATTACTTTTTTTTGAATTCTATCACAATACATTTTTAATCTCGACAACCCGTGAGAATGAGCACCAACTAGTTCAGCATTTATTAGTGCTTTTGAACAAATTGTAGCATGGTTTGTATTTAAACCATTTTTTTTTAAGATTTTTATTATTATCTGATTTAGTTTTTTTCCATTAACCATAGTGCATTGTGACTTAAAAAATATATCTTACCAGTACTTGGATGTATTTGTATATCTCTTATTCTTCCAATTTTATTCTTAAAAACAATATCTTCTTTAACATTTTTTTTATCAGAAAAATCAAGTTTTCTCAGCGACTTATCTTTCAAAGAAGTGATAAGAGCATAACCATCCCATTCTTTGAATTCTTCACCTTTGTAAATAGCAATTGCGCTCGTTGCAATAGATGGTACCCAGTATTGAATTGCTTTTGTAAAACCCGGTTTCCATTTAGGTCCGATTTTTGTACCACTGTAATTTATACCACCCCATCCTAATATCTTCCAACCGTAATTTTCCCCTTCTTTAACTTCACCAAACCAATCGCCACCTTTAGCACCATGGTTGCTAATATAAATTTTTCCATCAAAAGGCGACAATGTTAAGCCTTGAGGATTTCTTACACCAATTTGATAAATTTCAGGAAGCCAATTTTTTTTATCTTTAAATTTTGGATTATCTTTTGGAATACCACCATCCAAATGAATTCTAATTATACTCCCAGGATGTTTTGTTTCATCTTGAGCAATCATACCTTGTCCTCTTTCTCCAAGTGATGCGAATAAATAATCATCTTTAATAGCCAGTCTAGAACCAAAGTGATATGGAGAGTCTATTGGAGGAGAAGCTTGAAAAATATTTTTAAAATCTATTTTATTTTTATCAAATAATCCTTTAGCTATAGATGTGCTTGTTTCCCAATTTTCTCTTTTTTCTGTATAAGATACCCATACAGAATTATTATGAAATATTATATCTAATAGTCCACCTTGACCATAATTTAATACCTTCAGGTTGTGATTTACCTTGCTAATAGTATTATTAATTATATTTAATAATTTTATTTTGCCTGATTTTTCAGTAATTAATAATTCATTATCATTTATAAAAGTGGAGCCCCAGGGCTCATCTAATGAAATAATTTTTTTTAGGTTGAATTCTTTAGCTTCAACAATTGAAGTTAGAAAAAAAAATAAAAATATTAACCCTTTCCACGCCATGGAATTGTTTTATCTATTATTTTTCTAATTGTAACGTCAAATAATAGTCCCAGCATTCCCATAACAAATATTGTTATCCAAATAACTTCATACTGCATATATTTTCTTGCGACATTTTCTACAAATCCAATTCCTGACGTACCAGCTAAGAATTCTGCAGCAACCAATGTTCCCCAACACATTCCAACAGCAACTCTTACGCCTGTTAATATCTCAGGTAATGAATTTGGAAATATAACTTCTCTTAATATTTGCCACCTTGAAGCCCCTAATGAATGAGCAGCATGGATTTTTGAAAGTTGAGTTCCTGAAGCACCAGCTCTTGCTGAAATAATCATAATAGAAAATGAAACCATAAATAATAAAAATACTTTTCCAAGGTTATCAATTCCAAAAACAGTGATAACTAATGGAGCCCAAGCAAGAGGAGGTACTGGTCTATATAATTCAACTAATGGATCAAAAAATCCTTTAGCAAATCTATTTAGACCCATAAATAAACCTAATGGTACACCTAAAATAATACCTAAGGTTAATCCTAAAAATACTCTTAAAAATGAGTCCCAGATATGCCCGGTTGGAACTGGAATTTTAAATGCTTTAAATTCACCAGTTACTATATCTAAAACTTTACTTTTAAAATTGGGTTTTACTGTTCCATCTGCACTGTGAACTGGATATTTGCCTGGCATTAAATCTGCTATCCAATCAGGCAATATAAAGCCTACTATTCTATTTACCCCCATCATTTCATACCAAATCATTGGAATCATTTTAAAACCAACACTTGGTTTTAATAAGTCTCCAAAAATTCTAAAAGTATCTGATGGTTTTGGCAACCATCTTCCAGGGCCATCCTCTGCACATGTTGGACCACTTGCAACTATAGTTCCTGCTGGGAACAATAAAGTATCTATATAAATTAAATTTCCTTGCTCATTTTTTTGAGCTACATCAAATTCTCTAATTGATTTTTCCATCTCATCTAAAGCATTAGGAGGAAAAACACTCTCATATTCAATTCTTTGTCCAAGTTTTTTAATTTCTTTTATGTAAGTCATTTCTAATTCTTGGCTATCATTTAAACCATCTTTATATTTTTTAATTTCATCTCTAATTTCTTTTAATAATTTTAAATATTCGGGGTTATGGTTTCTTAATGAAAAGAATTCATCACTAATTTTGTTTAATTCTTGAGCAGCTGTATGAAATTTTAAACCTCTTTTGCTTTCTGGTAGAGGAGGAACTTCCATTCCTGTAGCACCCCAACCAAGCTGTTTTTTTAGTTCCTCTATTCTTTTATTTTCTTCTTCTACACTTTTAATAGGTGGATAACTTACTTTTTGAAAGTCTTCTGTTAGCCAAGTAATTCTATTAGTTAAATCTCCAATTTTGTTTTTTGTTTCATTTTCTAAAAGTTTTTCATCAGTTAATAAAGGTATAGTTCTTTGAGTCTTGTTAAGTAATTTAACAAATAATTCTTTATCTCGATCTTTTAAATCAGGAGAATTTTGAATAAGAGTTATTTTTTTTTGTATATTTATATTTTCACGTTTAATTAGAGCCGTACTTTTGTGACTTCTTTCTTCAATTGGAAAAAGATATTTTAATGATAATAAAGATTCATTAACTTTTGCGACTTGACAAAGTTCGTTAGCAGATTTTGGATAAAATGCTTTTGCTATATCCCAAGAATAGTATAGCCAGGATAATAAAAGAAAACTAGTTCCAACTATAACCCAATGCACACCACCTTTTGCTCTTTCAGGATTTCCAAAAACTGCATCACTTTTTTCAGTTTTGGCTAATTTTCGTCCATAAAGAATAGAACCGATAACAGCAAAAATAACAAAAAAAGTAATAATTCCAGTAATCATTTTAACTTTCTTTACCCATTATTTCTTCTTCCATATCCCAAATCATTGATAATATTTCTTCTCTTTTGGATACAAATTCTTCGTTGTTTTTTATTTCTCTTAAATCTTCATTTAAACCCATATTAGCAAAGGGAAGTTTGTATTCTTTATGTATTCTTCCAGGTCTTGGAGCCATAACATAAACGCGTTCGCCTAATAACAAAGCTTCTTCAACTGAGTGTGTAATTAAAATAATTGTTTTTCCTGTTTCTTTCCAAATTTTTAAAACAAGAGATTGCATCTTTTCTCTAGTTAAAGCATCTAATGCACCCAAGGGTTCATCCATTAATATTAAATCTGGATCATTTATTAAACATCTTGCAAGAGCTACTCTTTGTTGCATACCACCGGATAATTGGTAAGTAGGAGTATTTCCAAAACCTTTTAAACCAACAATATCCAGCCACTCTTCAACTTTTTGTGCAGTTTTAATTGGGTCTTCTTTTTTCATTCGTAAACCAAAGTTTACGTTTTCTGCAACTGTTAACCATTCGAATAATGCACCTTGTTGAAAAACCATTCCTCTTTCAACTCCTGGACCATTAATTTCATTACCACCTAAAATAATTGAGCCTGAAGTAGGTCTAAGAAAGCCAGCTGCAATATTTAATAAAGTTGTCTTTCCACATCCCGATGGACCAAGAACAGTTAAAAGTTCACCTTTTTTTAAAGTAAAACTTATATCTTTAAGCGCATGAACAGTTTCTCCTTTTGGAGATTTGAAAATCATATTTACATTTTGAGAAACTAAATCACTCATAATATTAAAACTTTATATTAGAATTCTTACAAAAAAAATAGGCACCAATTTATTCAATTGGCGCCTATTTAATATTCTATTCTTAACTCTTAATTACGGAAGATACTTAGTATCTACTACCGCTGAGTAATCTTTAAGAGCTGGATTTTCTGAAGTAGCAAACATACCACCCATAACTTCTAGGTAAGTCATAAGTATACCACCTTTGTTCATATACTTAGATTTCATTGTTCCTGCGTTAGGAAACTCAAAACCACCCATTTGCTTTTTAGTTCCAGCAAGATCCATAGCCGCATCTTTTGCGATTATGTTCATGTCAGCTTTTCCATCGTTATATCTAGCGTTTGCTTCGTGAGTTACTTCAACGAAAGTTCTAACCATTCCAGGGTTTTCTTTTAAGAATTTGTTAGTTACTGAAGTAATATCAATACCAGCAATACCAGCATCTTGAGCTTCTTTAACAGTTAGTAATGAAGCACCTTTTTCTTTAGCTGCTTTGATAGATTTACCACCAAATAAACATGCCATTGCAACGTCACCGTTAACAAATGCTGCAGATCCATCTTCAGGGTTCATATCAACAACTTTCATTTTAGAAATATCAGCTCCTACAACTCTCATTGTTTCTTTAAAAACATAGTCAGCCATAGTTCCTAAAGGAACAGCAACTTTTTGACCATCTAATTTAGAAGAAGCATTTCCTTTATCTATACCTTTGGCAGCAACACATGTAGTTCCACCCATTCCGTATATAACCGCAATGTCAACAAGCTTAATAGGCGCTTTAGCATTAACTGCGTTCACGAATGGTGTTAAACCTTGTGAGTAAGATATATCAATATCACCTGACAACATAGCTTCTGTCATCTCACCACCAGTTGCAAAGTTAGTCCATTTTACAGGCACACCCAAAGCTTTATCAAAAGTTTTTTTAACTTTTGCTTCTTGGTTTGGTGTTGCCCATTCTAAAAAGAATGCAACTCTAACTTCGTTTGCAGCAGCATTAGCTACTGAAACAGATAAGTTAAGAGCAACAATAGTTCCTAGAATAAAACTAATTATTTTTTTCATTTAATCTCCTGTTTTTTTAAATTTAAAAATGCAATTAAATTAGAAAATAAGGGACTTGTAAACGATAGTTTATACTACCCCTATGCGATACTAACCTTGTACAACTATAAAGTGTATTTTTTAAAATACGATTTTTATAGAGAGCTTTTAAAAATTAGTTTATGAAATAAAAAAATTAAACTAACGAAAAATTAAAAAAATTATGAGTTCAGAAAATAAATTTAAAATGCCCAATTCTCTTAATGAGCATTGGATGCCGTTTACTTCAAATAAAGATTTTAAGGAAAATCCACGATTAATAGTAGAAGCAAAGGGTGTATATTTAAAAAATCATCAGGGACAGACTCAAATAGATGCTAGTTCAGGATTATTTTGTAATCCTCTTGGTCATGGTAGAGAGGAAATTATTGAAGCGATTACTAAACAATTAAGAACAGTTGACTATGCTCAACCGTTTCAACAAGGTTTTGGTGGTTCATTTGAACTTGCAACAAAAATATCAAAACATACACCAGGAAATTTAAATAGAATTTTTTATACAATTTGTGGATCAACAGCTGTTGAAACAGCAATCAAAATTGCAATTGCCTATCATAAAGCTAGAGGTGAAGGACAGAGATTTAGATTTGTTGGTAGAGAAAGAGCATATCATGGAATGAATATTGGCGCTACTTCAGTTGGTGGAATGGTTAATAATGTAAAAACTTTTGCAAGTGTATTAATGCCAGGAGTTGTTCATATGAGACATACACACTTACCCGAACATAAGTTTGTTTCTGGACAACCTGAAACAGGAGTAGAACTTGCAAACGATTTAGAAAGAATTTGTGCAAATTTTGGCGGGGAAAATATTGCAGCATGTATTGTAGAACCAGTTGCTGGCTCTACAGGCACACTTGTTCCTCCAAAAGGTTATTTACAAAAACTAAGAGAAATTTGTGATAAACATGGAATACTATTAATTTTTGACGAAGTAATTACTGGATGGGGCAGAATGGGCTCTGCATTTGGCGCTCAAGAATTTGGAGTAACACCAGATATAATGACAATGGCCAAAGCAACAACCAATGGAATAGTTCCAATGGGAGTTGTTGCTTGTAAAGAAGAAATTTATGATGCAATTATGGACAGTTCACCAAAAGGAACAATTGAGTTATTTCATGGCTATACTTATTCAGGCATTCCAGTTTCTGTTGCTGCAGCACTAGCGGTACAAGAGATATTTGAAAAAGAAGATATTTTTAATAGATCAAAAGAAATGTCACCTTATTTCCAAGAAGCTTTATTTTCATTAAAAGATATTGATATAGTTGAAAACATAAGAGGCTATGGAATGATGGGTGGAATTGATTTAAGAATGGATAAAAAACCTGGTGTTGCAGGTTTTACATGTTTTAAACATTGTTATGAAGCTGGAATAAATTTTAAAGCAACAGGCGATTGTCTTATTATAGCACCAATGTTTATTTCTGAAAAAAAACACATTGATGAAATAATTGAAAAATTAAGAACTGGAATAAATAATTACGCTAAATCTAAAAAAAATTAATTCTTTATGAAAATTGGAGTTCCTAAAGAAATTAAAACTCAAGAAAATAGGATTGGACTTACCCCAGAAAGTGTTAAATCTCTAATTTCAAATGGCCATGAAGTTTTAATTGAAAATAATGGTGGTTTTGAAGCTGGCTTTGATAATGATCAATACAAATCTGCTGGTGCTAAAATTGTAGAAAAAGCAGAAGATATTTTTAATGATGCTGAAATAATTGTTAAAGTTAAAGAGCCTTTATTAAATGAAGTTAAAATGATTAGAGAAAATCAAATTATTTTTACTTATCTTCATTTAGCTGCTGCAAAAGAATTAACTCAAGGATTAATTAATTCAAAATCAATTTGTATAGCTTATGAAACTGTTACAGATAATAATGGAAGATTACCATTACTTGCTCCAATGAGTGCAGTTGCAGGAAGAATGTCAGTTCAAGCAGGAGCCCATTGTTTAGAAAAAAATCAAAAAGGAAGAGGATTATTATTAGGTGGTGCGCCCGGTGTAGAAGGTGGGACAGTAGTAATTTTAGGTGGAGGTGTAGTAGGAGAAAATGCAGCGATCATAGCAACAGGCATGAAAGCAAAAGTTTATATTGTAGACAAGTCCGTAGCCAGATTGAAACAATTAGCAGAAATGTTTGGTGATAAAATAATCCCCCAGCAAAGTGACAAAATTGATTTAAAAAAACTAATTACTGAAGCAGATCTTTTAGTTGGTGGAGTATTAATTCCAGGAGCAGAAGCTCCAAAATTAGTTACTAAAGATATGTTAAAATTAATGAAACGGGGATCAGTTATTGTTGATGTTGCAATAGATCAAGGTGGATGTGTTGAAACAAGTAAACCAACAACACATGCTCAACCAACTTATATTGTTGATGATGTCGTTCATTATTGTGTTGCTAATATGCCTGGTGGAGTTCCAAGAACTTCTACTATTGCATTAAATAAAGCAACTCTTCCTTTTTTAAACAAACTAGCCGCTAATGGCTATCAAAAAGCCTTAAAAGAAGACAAAAATTTTCTTGAAGGATTAAATGTTCACAAGGGTCAGGTCACCTATAAAGCAGTTGCTGATACTTTTGGTCATTCTTTTGTGTCTTCCTCAGACATTATAAAATAAAAAAATGACAAAAGAACTGCCAAGCACTACGAAAGTTGTTGTTATTGGTGGTGGTGTAACAGGTTGTTCTACTGCATATCATTTAGCAAAATTTGGCTGGAAAGATACTATTTTACTTGAAAGAGACCAATTAACTTCAGGTACTACTTGGCATGCTGCAGGTCTTGTTAGTCAATTAGGACCATCGGCCGGTGTAACAAAGATAAGAAAATATTCTTTAGAGCTTTATAAGAAATTAGAAAAAGAAATAGATTTTTCAAGTGGATTAAAATTAAATGGTGCTTTATCTATAGCAACTACAAAAGGAAGATGGCAAGAACTTAAAAGACAAGCTACAACGGCACAATTATTTGACGTAAATGTTGAAGTATTAAATATTGATCAGATAAAAAAAATTTATCCAATTATTAATAAAAAAGATATTTTAGGTGGAATTTTTATGCCAGGTGATGGTCAAGCCGATCCAATAGGAGTAACAAATTTACTTGCGAAAGCTGCAAGAAAAGAAGGTGTTAAAATATTTGAAAAATCCCCAGTTGAAAAAATAGTTAAAAAAAATGGAAGAGTGGCAGGTGTAATTGTAAACGGTAAAACTATTGAATGTGAATATATTGTTCTTGCAACAGGAATGTGGTCTAGGCAAATAGGAGAAGATACAGGTTTTAGCATTCCATTATATCCTGCAGAACATTTTTATGTAATTACCGAAAGCATTAACGAATTACCAAAAAATATACCAGTTTTAAGAGATTTTGACGACAGTTTATATTTAAAAGAAGATGCAGGAAAAATGTTAATAGGAATATTTGAAGGCAAATCAATTCCTGCTTTTAAAAAAACTAATAGAGTTCCAGAAGATTTCTCATATGGAGAATTCCCAGAAAATTTTGAACATTTTGAGCCTTATTTAGAAGCAGCTTTAAAAAGGGTTCCAATGTTAGAAAAAGCTGGAATTAGAAAATTTTTTGTAGGACCAGAATCTTTTACACCAGATACAAATACTCTTTTAGGAGAAGTGCCAGGATTAAAAAATTTATTTGCCTGTTGTGGTTTAAACAGTATTGGGATTGGAAGTGGAGGTGGTGTTGGCAAAGTTACTGCTGAATGGCTAATGAACGGCCATATTAACGAAGATTTATTTATTTATGATATTAAAAGATTTCAAAATTTTCATTCAGATATAAATTTTATTAAAGA
>CABXCB010000012.1 GCA_902510635.1 uncultured Pelagibacteraceae bacterium | reverse complement strand
TCTCTTATTTCACTTATATTTAAACTATATTTTGATAAGTATGATTTAAAATCTTTTTCATTTTTAAAATTTAATCTTTTATAAAAATCAGTTAATATTTGATCAGAATATTTATCAGCTTTCTCAAAATCATAAACTTTTAGTAAAACACTTTTTTTTATTTTTTCTCTTATTATTGAATTTTTTGATATTTCAATAAGTTGATCTTTTGGAAGTTTTTTTAGGTTGTTATTTAGTGCGATTAAGTAGTCTTTTTCTTTAAGAATATCTATATTTGTTACAATTTCATTGTCTATTTGAAATTCAATAACTATTTTATTTTGTGCATTTGATAAATTTATTGAAAAAATGATTATTAAAATTAAGTAGTAAAGAGTTTTAATTTGCATTTTTATTTATAGGCAGCTGGTGAATAAATTTTTCCAAATGGAATTATTTTTATAGAAAACATTATACTTTCTTCTGGTTTTAAGTCTGCATCAGTGTAGTAACTTTTATTGTATTCAATAGCTGCTGTTAAACAGTCGTTTTCATACTCATATATTAAATTATAGTAATCAGTAATATTTTGATCCAAATTTTTTGAAGTTCCAAAACTTAGTGATTTACTATCACTTAAATTAAATGTAGTTGTGTTTTTTAAATAACTAATCTCATCTAAATGGTTATCTTCTTCTAAAAACTCAAATGATGTTATAAAATTATTCATATTAAAATTTGCTTTAATCAAATCATAGTTTGATTCTTCAAAATTTTTATCTAAAGAAAATTGGTAATTAAGATCGAAAAATTTTGAAGGAGCATATTTTAAATTTCCAATATAATTTGATCTTTTTTCTGATAAATTATGAATTTTTGGTAAATCAAGATTTTTATTGAACCTAACAATATTAGCAATTGATAAATCTAAAATATTTTCATTATTATTATTTAAAAAAGAATATTCTAATCCGAAAGTTAAAGATTCCCCTCCTTCAACTGCATTATTATCAACTCTATCTAAAGAAAAAATATTTTCATAGTCTAATTCAATATCTGAATTAAAATTATTTTTAGTGGCATTTGGACTATATCTAGCTGAAATTCTGGGAGTTAAAAAACTATTAGATTCTATCATTTCTCTTTTTAAAGGAAGACTAGTTTCTAATAAAATAGAAGACAATAATTTTTGGTCATCACCGTTTTTAAAATTAGATGAATTATCTGAGTTTGAATTTATGTTTCTTAGCAACATTTTATAACTTGTTTGCAAACCTTCTATTGTAGAGTTAATTTTTGGAGAAGAAAAATATTTAAAATCATTCACGAGTATTGTCTCATCAGTATTCGTATCATAATTTTTATTAAACCCTCTAAAATTGTAAGTTAAATCACCACTAAAATTACTATTACTATTTAAAATTTTTTCATAATCAAAGTTAGGAAAAATATATTCATATCTATTAGATTTTTTTTTACTTAAATCTTCAAATACCTCAAAACTCATTTCAAACGAACTATTAAAATCAAATGAATTATAATTTATATAAGAATGTAGAGATGAAGAGTCTTCTAATATGCTAGAAAAGATATTTTTCTTTTTTAAATAAGTATCATTTGAAACAGTTTCTAAATGAAAATCTAAGTTTTTATTTTGTTTTAGCGACTTAAGATCTACAAAAAAATGGTTTTTTGTATTTTTTCCATCTTTGTTAATACCAAGATCTATAACTAAATTTGAATTTTTGTTTGCTTGTCGAAATTCATTCTGAATAAGAATTTCATCATCAAAAAATAGTCTTGGAGAAAAAGTTAGATCCTTATTTTCAGATATAACTTTATAATATGGGATTTGAATTGAGGTTCCTGAATTATTTGAGTTTTGAAAAGTTGGCATCAAAAATCCTGATTGACGTTTTACAGTAGGATCTGGATGAAAAAAACGAGGAAAGTATAAAACAGGTTTATCATATAGCTTTAACCAAGCATTTTTATACTCAATCTGCTTTTTTGTTTTTTTATGGGTAACTTTCTCAGCATAAATTGACCATGGAGGACATTTGTCTTCTTTTTGATTACATGTTGTAAAGGTTCCTTTGTAAACAATAGTTTCATCATTTTCAGAAATGACACTATTACCTTTCAATCTAGGGTTATTTTCATTATTTCCAAATAAAGTATCTTCAAAATCTATAAAAATATCTGAACCTAAAAATTTATTATTATTTAGATCAATTAATGCAAAGTCTAAAAAATACTGATTATTAGAATTATCATAGAAAGATAAATTTTTTACTTTGAGGTAATTATTAATTAAATTAATTTTAAAATTTTCAGCAAAAAAAATATTATTGTTTGTATCCTCAATTTTAGTTTTCTTATTAGAATGTACTTCTGAAAGTTTACGTTCATACACTAAATCATTACTTTTTATAAAAAATTTATTTTTTATTTTAGAATGAGATATTCCAGATGAAATAATTTTTTCATCTTTTTTATAATATGTATATTCATTCCCTTCGGCTAAAAAATCATTTACTTTATCTTTGATTTTAACATTACCGTATAACTTAAGAGTTAATTTTTTTTTATCATATATGACCTCATCGGTTGTAATTTCGATGCCATCATTTGAAAAAATATTTACCCCATTTTTTGCATGAATTATATTTCCTTTTTTTAAAATATTAATTTCAGAAGACTCAATAGTAAAATCTTCAGCCAATAAGTTGTTATAGAAAAAACAAAATAAAATTATTATGAATTTAAAGATATTATTTTTCATTAATTCTTACAATTCCTATAAAACAAACCATTGTTAAAATTATAAGAGGAACGCTGACAGATAATAATACTGATGTTTTTTCTGTAGTTCCCAATAGGCTAAAAAAGTGATTTATATAATAAATAGTAACGGATGTCATAATTCCAATGGAAATATTAAATAACTTTGAATTAAAATAATTTAAATATAACATTATAATTGATCCTATAGTTGCCATTATAGATACGTAAAAAGGCAATAAAAATAATTTATATAAATGAGCTTTAATTTCAATATTTGAATAACCAAGCTTTTTATAATCTTTAGATAATTCAATTAATTGTATAATATTTAAAGAAGTTAGGTTAGAAAAAATACCATCCAGCTTATTTTTATTAAAATTACTTTTAAAAAACAATTTATCCAAAGTTTCTTTCTTTCCACTATCATAAAAAATATTTACTTTATTAAGTTTCCAATTATATGTTTCTATGTTTGCCTCTTCAGCAACAATAAAATTCAAAATATCAAAATTTTTATCTAATTTATTAATTGTTACATTTTTCAACTTTTCATTTTTATATTCATCTGCATTTATTATATAAATATTTTCTTCATACTGATCTTTGATCCATAAACCATTATTATTAATTGCTGCTAAGTATTTATTATCATTAGAAAATTTATTCTTTATACTTAAGTAATTGTATTTTAGGTTAGCAGAAAATGTATAAAAAACTGTTGAAATTACTATTCCTATAATCAATGAAGTTAGTGCAATTAATTTAATTAATGAGAAGTTATTTATACCAGTTACTTTTAATAAATTTAATTCATCTTTTTCATAAAAATTAAATATAAATATTTGAGCAGAGATTAAAAAAATAAACGGAAATATTTCATATAAAAGAGAAGGAGTATTTAAAAACGTTAAAAATAAAGGATATAAAATATTTAGATTAAATTTTTGAAAAAAAGTTATTTCTTCTAAAATATTTAAAAAAAAAGTTAAAATTAAAAAAATAACACTTACTAAAAAAAAATAATATAAAAATGATTTTAATATATAAGATTGGTATAATTTTAACTTCATATTTTTTTTGACCTTTCAGAGATAAAAATAAAAATTAGGTATAAAATTAAACTTAAAATTATTGGGGCTAAGGCTATAATAGTTTTATTAAAATCATAATATGAGATAAAATTAGAAGATCCTTCAGAAAAAATTATGAACAAAAAACCTAAAATAAATATAAAAATTTTATATTTATTAAAATTATTTTGGTTTTTAGATTTTATTATTAAGAATCCAGCTATCAAACTTGAAATAATTATATAAATTGGCAATATAATTCTTTTATATATTTCTTGCGTAACTGAGTTAATTGAATTTTCATTACATCTAAATAAATCTTTTTCATATCCCTTGTTATAATTTCGAAAAGAATTTACACAATTAATTAAATTATCAGTACTTGTTTCTTGTATTTTTGGAAACGTAGTTGTCTTGGTCTTAAATCTTGATAAGTTAAACTCTGACTTATCAAACCTTATTATGTTTGTATTTTTTGTATCAATATTTATTATTTTTCCATTAAATAAAATAAGGTAAAAATCATTTTCTTTTTTCGATATAATTCCTTTTCTTGCAGTAGTAATTTTTGATTTATTTCCTTTTAAGTTTTGTTTAATAAATAAATTATCAATTGAACCATCAACATTTTTTTTATCAACAAAGATAGTTAGATCACTAACTGTATCATTAAAATGATTTGATTTTATTAAACTAGGAAAATAATCAATATTTGAAGTTCTAATATATGATCTCGCCATATCTTGTGTTTTTGGAATGACAAAAATACTTAGAATCAAGCTAATCAAAAAATAAACTAATGAAAGCTTAATAAGCTTATTTATGAACTCTTTTTTTGTAATACCAAATGACCAAAAAATTAAAATTTCATTGTTTTCTTCATATCTTGATAATGTAAAATAAACTGAAATAAAAAATACAAATAACATAAGCTTATTAAATATTTTTGGTAATGATAATAACGAGAACTTAAAATAAACAGCAAAGTTGTGCCCATCTTCTGAAACTATATCTAGGTAATTAACTGCCTGTATTACCCAAACAATAAGGGTTAATGCCAATGAAATAATTATAAATAAAATCGATATATCTTTAAAAATATTTCTAAATATTAATTTTTTCATTGAAATTTATTATTTTGATACATATATACGTTTCAACCTATACTATATTTAATACAAATGGCTTTAAAAATAAAATATTTAGATGGCAAAAAAAGTTTAGCAAGTAACACTGCTATATTTTTAGCAAAGGATACGAAAATCTCAGAATTTCAAGGTATTTTTGATGACAAAACAAATCAAAAATTAGTTAATTATTTAAAAAAAAGTAAAAATTCAAAGAAAGATAAATTTGAATTACTTAATCTAGATTTTGATCAAAAAATTTTAATATTAATGCTTACAGATAAAAATGATCAAAAAAATTCAGAAAAACTAGGTGCTAAGTTTTATGACTATATTAAAAAGAGTGAAATTGAAGACATAACTATAATTGGATCTAATTTTTCGACAATAAAAAATAAAATTGAATTAGAGGAATTTTTACATGGGGCTGAATTGAAAGCTTATGAATTTAATTTATATAAAACAAAAAAAATTAAAAAAGAAATAAATATTAATATTTTAAAAAGTAAAAATCATGTTAATCAAAAAATTAGATATAAATTGGATGCTGTTTCAAATGGTGTTAATTTTACAAGAGATCTTGTCTCAGAACCTGGAAATATTTTGCATCCTGATGAATATGCAAGAAGATTGCTACCTTTAAAAAAACTTGGAATAAAAGTAACAGTCTATGATAAGAAAAAATTAAAAAAATTAGGATGTAATGCGTTGCTTGGTGTTGGCCAAGGAAGTGTAAGAGGCTCATATCTTGTAACAATGGAATGGAATGGAACAAAATCTAAATCTAAACCTTTAGCTTTTGTTGGAAAAGGAGTTTGTTTTGATACTGGTGGTTACTCACTAAAGCCAGCAAGGTTTATGGAAGATATGACTTATGATATGGCTGGTTCTGCTGCTGTAGTAGGTTTAATAAAAACTTTAGCTTTAAGAAAAGCAAAAGTTAATGCAGTTGGTGCAGTAGGTCTTGTTGAGAATATGGTAAGTGGAAATGCTCAAAGACCTGGTGATATTGTAAAATCTTATAGTGGAAAAACTATAGAAGTTTTAAATACTGATGCAGAAGGAAGATTAGTTTTAGCAGATGCTTTAACATTTACCGAAAGAAAATTTAAACCTAAATTAATGGTTGATTTAGCAACTTTAACTGGCGCTATCATCGTTTCTTTGGGCTCAGAGTATGCAGGACTTTTTTCTAACGATGATAAACTATCAAAACAATTACTTGAAGCTGGTGAAAGAGTTGATGAAAAATTATGGAGAATGCCTCTTCACAAAAATTTTGATAAACTTATGGACTCAAAAAATGCAGATATGCAAAATATAAATTATGTAGGTGGCGCTGGTTCAACAACAGCAGCACAATTTTTGCAAAGATTTATAATAAACAAAACACCTTGGGCTCACCTTGATATAGCAGGAATGGCTTTTTCAAAATATGCTGGAGCTTTAAATTCAGGTGGTGCAACCGGGTATGGAGTAAGGCTGTTAAATAAATTTGTAGAGGATAATTATGAGTAATTTAGAACAAACGCTTTCAATAATAAAACCGGATGCTGTTGAGAGAAACCTTAGCGAAGAAATTAAGCAGGAGTTTAAAAATAAAGGATTTATAATTTTAAAAGAAAAAAAAATTAAACTTGAAAAAGATGAAGCGGAAAAATTTTATCAAGTGCACCAGACTAAACCTTTTTATAATGATTTATGTTCTTACTTATCATCTGGTCCAATTATAGTGATGATACTAGAAAAAGAAAATGCAGTATTAGAAAATAGAAAATTAATGGGTGCAACTGATCCAGAAAAAGCGGAAGAAGGAACTATTAGAAAAAAATTTGGAATATCTATAGACAAAAATTCTGTTCATGGCTCAGATAGCCAAGATAATGCCAAAATTGAAATTGACTTTTTTTTTAAGGATTAGTGGAAATAAATTTTTTAATTGCTTTTGGATAAATCAAATTTTCAATTTTTAGTACTCTTTTAGATAAAGAATTTTCATCGTCATTTTTAAATACTTTAATTTTTTTTTGTATAATTATTTTACCAGAATCTAGTCTTGAGTTAACTAAATGAACAGTACATCCAGTAAATTTTTCTCTATTTTTTATTACTCTTTTGTGTGTATTTAAGCCTTTATACTTAGGAAGTAATGAAGGATGAATATTCAAAATTTTTCCTTTATAAATATTTATTATTCTTTTAGATAAAATTTTCATAAAACCGGCTAAACAAATCAAATTAATATTATATTGTTTTAAACTAATTAAAATTTCTCTTTCTGCTTTGATTTTATTTATATAATTAATATAAGAAATCTTAATTTTATTTTTTTTTGCAAAATATATTCCTTCAGCATTTTTATTGTTGGTAATGAGTAGAACTATTTTAATTAAAGAGTTTTTTTTATTTGAAAATTTTATTAATGATTTGAAGTTAGTTCCTCTACCAGAAATAAAAACAGCAACTCTTATTTTTTTTTTACCAGTTAATTTTTCCATTTAATTCAACATTCTTTTTTCCGTTAGTTATATTACCTATAAGATAGGGTTGAAAATTTTTTGAAAAATATTTTTTAATTTTTTTAAAATTTTTAGGATTAATTACTATGCAAAAACCAACTCCACAATTAAATGTTTTTAACATTTCATTATTTTTTACTCCCTGATTATGTATCCATTTAAAAATA
The DNA here is from genome assembly GCA_902510635.1 of uncultured Pelagibacteraceae bacterium. Lineage (GTDB taxonomy): Bacteria > Pseudomonadota > Alphaproteobacteria > Pelagibacterales > Pelagibacteraceae > Pelagibacter. Next base: position 14,435 of record CABXCB010000012.1, on the reverse strand, counting down.
GAATTTGGTTTGATTTTATTCAAGTTTATATTTGCAGACAGATTAGAAGGTAATATTCTTTTTATGTTTTCTTTAATTCCTCCCCCAGTAATATTGGCGCATCCATTAATTAATCTTTCATTAATTAAATTTAATATTTCTTTCACATAAATTTTAGTAGGTTTAATTAATTCTTTTTTTAAATATTTATTCCTTTTAAAATTTATTTTTTTTTTTTTTAATAAATATCTTACTAAAGAATATCCATTTGAATGAACACCATTTGAAGGAATAGCTAAAATTAAGTCATTAACTTTAATTTTGGATTTATCTAAAATTTTATTTTCATCAACTACTCCTACAGCAAAACCTGCTATATCAAATTTTCCTTTTGAATAAGTTCCTGGCATCTCTGCTGTTTCTCCACCAACTAATTCACAATTTGAAATTTTACATCCTTTAATAATTCCTTTTATGATTTGTTTTAATTTTTTTAAATCTACTTTATTAATTGATATATAATCTAAAAAAATTAAAGGTTTCGCTCCTTGAACGATTAAATCATTAACACACATGGCAACAAGATCTATTCCTATGGTGTTATATTTTTTCAATTCATTGGCAATTTCAATTTTTGTTCCAACACCATCTGTACTTGCAACAAGTTTTGGGTTTTTAAGATTTTTTGGAATATTCGTTATTGACCCAAATCCTCCAATATTTTCATAATTATTAATATTTCGCCTCTTTTTTGACAACGTAGATATATAATTTATAAAATTATCTGCTGCTTTAATATTAACTCCACTGTTTTCATATGTTAGATTGTTTTTTTTCATTTATGTTCAATATTATTAATAAAAAATACAAATTTGATATTTCAATTTATATATTGTTTTTCTTATTCGTAATAATTTTTATAAAGTTTTCCACAGTTAGCGCAAAAGCAAATACCTACAAGATAGTTGATTTGGAAATTTCTAAACCTTATGACAATAATTTTAATAAAGAAAAAGTTATTAATAAAGCCTTTAAAAAAGCTTTTGAGGAACTTATTTTAAAAATTACAACAATCGAAAATAAAGAGATTAAAAAAATATCAAATTTAAAAAATATTTATAGTTTGGTAGAATCTTTTTCAATAGTAGATGAAAAGTTTATAGAAAATAAATATGTTGCAAAATTTGACGTAGAATTTAATAAAAAACAATTATTTAACTATCTAGGAAAAAAAAATATTTTTCCATCAATAGCAAAAGAAAAAGATTTACTTTTGATACCTATTTTAATTAATAGTAAAAAAAATCAAATTTTATTATTTTCTGAAAATACATTTTATGTTAATTGGAATAAAAATAGTGAAAGGCACTTTCTTTTAAATTATATTTTACCAAATGAAGATATAGAGGATATTAATTTAATAAAAAAAAATATTTATAATATTGAGGATTATAATTTCAAAGAAATTGTATCTAAATACGAGATTAACGATTATATAATACTAATTTTATTTCAAAATGAAAATAATTTTAATGCGCTTATAAAATCTAATTTAAATAATAAACTAATTATTTCAAATAAAAAATTTATCTGGAATGAAAATCAAACCGCAGAAAATATAATTAAAGATTTGAAGCTTGATCTAGAAAATCAATGGAAAAAATTAAATATAATCAATGTATCAATAAAACTACCAATCACTCTTTCAATAAATTCTAAAAAATATAGTTTAATTAAACTTCTTGAAAAGAAGCTTTATGATTTAGATTTAGTTTCCAATTATTATATTGATAGTATTTCAAATGAAAGAATTATTTATAAAATCATTTATAATAGTACACCTGATAAATTTATAAATGAATTTTCAAACAGTAATATTAAATTAAATACAACTACATCAATTTGGAGAATAGAGTGAAAAATTATAATCAGTTACTTTTAAATTTTAAACATAAAAAAAATTTTAATTATAATGATTTTTATGTAAGCAAAAGTAATTATTATGCTTTTCAATTAGTAGAAAATTGGCCAAAATGGGAAAAAAATATTCTAAATATTTATGGAGAAAAATTTTGTGGAAAAACTCACCTTTCAAATATTTTTATAAGTAAAAATAATGGAATTAAAGTGGATGAGAATAATATTAATAACGAAATTTTTAAAAAATTTAAATTATACGAAAACATAATAATCGATAATTATAGTAATAAATTTGATGAAAATTTAATGTATTCAATATTTAATCTAGTTGATCAAGATAATAAATATTTAATAATTAATTCAATACAGCCAATTAACAATATTAGTTTTAAATTAGATGATTTAAAGTCAAGGGCAAAAAATTGTCTTTTTGCTAAAATTGATCAACCTGATGATGAGTTAATGTTTGCAATTATATTAAAAAACTTTTCAGACAGACAAATTCAAATTGATAAAAAACTTATAGATTTTATAATTAAAAGAATAGACAGATCATATGGTAAAATTGCTGATTTTATATATAAAGTTGATGAGCTAAGTTTAAAAAAAAAGAAAGCAATTGATTTAAAGATAATTAAAGAAATTTTATAGGTAATTTTTGAACAAATATAGAAGTCATACTTGTGGAGAGCTAACTATTAAGGATAAAAATAAAACAATTTCTTTAAGTGGTTGGATAAATAAAAAAAGAGATCATGGAAATTTACTTTTTTTAGATTTAAGAGATAACTATGGAATAACTCAATGTTTAATCGAAAATAGTCATCCTCAATTTAAAGAGTTAGAAAAATTATCTTTAGAAACAGTAATTAAAGTAGATGGTAAAGTTTCAGAAAGAAGTAAAGATACAGTAAATAAAGAATTAAATACTGGAGAAATAGAAATATCAGTTATCTCATATAAAATTTTAGGACATACAAAGGAATTACCTTTGCCAGTATTTTCTGATCAAGAGTATGCTGAAGAAATTAGATTAAAATATAGATTTTTAGATTTAAGAAGAAAAAAAATTCATCAGAATATAATTTTAAGATCTAAAGTTATTTCTTTTATAAGATCTGAAATGGAAAAATTAGGTTTTTTAGAATTTCAAACACCTATTTTGACTTCATCAAGCCCTGAGGGTGCTAGAGATTTTTTAGTTCCAAGTAGATTAAATCCAGGAAAGTTTTATGCACTACCACAAGCTCCACAACAATTTAAACAACTTGTAATGATGTCTGGTTTCGATCGATATTTCCAAATAGCGCCATGTTTTAGAGACGAAGATGCTAGAGCTGATAGAAGCCCAGGTGAATTTTACCAATTAGATATAGAAATGTCTTTTGTCGAACAAGAAAATGTATTTGAGGTAGTGGAAACATTAATGAAAAAGATATTTAAAAAATTTTCAAACAAAAAAATTATTTACGAAAGTTTTCCAAAAATAACTTACTCAGAAGCAATGCTTAAGTATGGAACAGATAAACCAGATTTAAGAAATCCTTTAATAATAAATGAATTTACAGAAATATTTAAAAGAGAAGATGTAAGTTTTGAAATTTTCAAAAAATTAGTAAAAAGTGGATCCATCGTTAGAGGTATAATTGTAAAAAATACTAAAGATAAACCAAGAAGTTTTTTTGATGGTATAGACAAATGGGCAAAAGAACAAGGAGCTTCAGGATTAGCTTATTTTACTATTGAAAAAGACTCTTTATTAAAAGGAAAGGGACCAGTAGGAAAGTTTTTTAGCTCAGAATCTATCGAAAAAATAATGGAAATTTCAAAAGCAAATGTTGGAGATAGTGTTTTTTTAGCATGTGGAAAAAAAAACGAAATTGAAAAAATACTTTCACAGGCAAGAGATAAAATTGGTGATGAGTTAAAACTAATAAATCATAACACTTACGCATTTTGCTGGATAATCGACTATCCAATGTTTGAAAAAGATGAAAACACTAAAAAAATCAATTTTAGTCACAATCCTTTTTCGATGCCTCAAGGAGAATTAAAAAATCTAGATATATCAAACCCATTGGAAATTAAGGCTTATCAATATGATATAGTTTGTAATGGAGTAGAATTATCTTCTGGTGCAATTAGAAACCATATACCAGAATTAATGTATAAATTATTTTCAATAGCTGGATATTCAAAGGAGGAAGTAGATAAAAAGTTTAGTGGAATGATAAATGCACTTAGCTACGGGGCCCCCCCACATGGTGGAATAGCACCTGGAATTGACAGAATAATAATGTTATTAGCTGGAGAAAAAAATATCAGGGAAATTACAATGTTTCCTATGAATCAAAATGCTCAAGATCTAATGATGAACGCACCATCTGAAGTGTCTGAAGATCAGTTAAAAGAACTTAATTTATCAGTTAAGAAAAAAAAATAATTATTTTTTACCTTTTAAATTTATTCTTATATCAGACAAATCAACCAATTTTTTTTTATAATTACTTCTTAAAAATCCTTTACTTGAAATATCTTTAACAATTTTTAGTAATTGGTTTTGATCTTCATTTATTTCATCAGGTTTTTCGTCGCTTGATTTTTCTGTATTTCCAATTGAAGGAGTATGAGCCAGATCTTCTCTGTTTAAATAAGAAATTGCCAATTCTCTAAATATATAATCCAGAATAGAAGTTGCACTTAGAATTCTATCATTTCCATATACTTTTCCTGATGGCTCAAATTTCGTTTCGACATAAGCACTTACATATTCATCTAAAGGTACTCCATATTGTAAACCTAGAGAGATCGCAATTGCAAAATTATTCATTAATGCCTTAACTAATTCCCCTTCTTTGCTAGTATCAATAAAAATCTCTCCTATTTTTCCATCTTCGTACTCACCTGTATGAAGATAAACTTTATGATCTCCAATTGTTGCTTTTTGTATATATCCTTTTCTTCTATCGGGCATACCTAGTCTTTTATTACTAATATCAGCAACGTTATTTGTAATTATATTATTTACAGGTGATTTATTTTTAATTTTTGAAATTAAATTTACATTACTATTGTTTTGGGTTTTAGTTTCTTGATTTTCACTAACTTTTTCAAGATTTTTAGTTTTTCTATTATCTAATTTAACGTCTATTATTTCATATTTTCCATCATCTCTCTTTTCTAAATTTTTAAGTTCATTATTATTCACTTCATCTAAATAATGACTGACTTTAAATGTACAATTATAGTAAGTTTCAACCAAGTATTTTGCCATATTTTCCTTAATTATTTTTTTTGAGTCTTATTAAGATATTGTATATACAAATTATAATTTTAGTCTAATTTATTTTTTACAATTTTAAATTGAATAATTTTTAAAAATTTATGTTGACATTTTTGAAACAAATTTTTACTTGGTGGAATCATCAAACATTCGGCACTAGAATAACAATATTTTTTTCTGGTAAATTTGTTGGAAAAGATGATTCTGGAAATAAGTATTATGAAACAAAAAAAGGAAAAAGATTTATAATATATAATGGAGAAGTAGATGCTTCAAAAATTCCAAATGAATGGTATTCTTGGATGCATTTTACACCAAATAAAATTGAAAAATCTCATGAATTAAAAAAGTTTGATTGGCAAAAAGAACATAAACCAAATTTAACAGGCTCTATTAATGCATATAGCCCAAAGGGCAATACTGATGCACTCAAAAAAAAATATAAAACTTGGAAAAATAAATAAACTTATTTATTTAATTTTAATATTGTTAATATTTAATAATAAATTATTTGCTAAAGATATAAATTATGTGGAAGTTAAAATTTTAGATAAAGTTAGTTCAAAAACAAGTCTGTTGACATTGAATATCCAAGAAGAAACAGCTTTTGAAAATTTATTAATTAAAATATTAAAATGTAAAAATTCAGAATTTGATGATGATCCAGAAATAACTGCTTATATGCAAGTTCAAGATATCACTATAAAAAGCAACGATAAAGTTTTTGTTTTTAATGGATGGACTTTTTCATCTAGTCCCTCTGTAAGTCTCTTTGATCATCCAATTTACGATATATGGTTGACAAAATGTTATTAGACAATTTTTTCTTTATCTAGCCAGCTTACATTGAAGTCAGAATCAACGAATTTTGGATGATCAAGTAGTTTTTTGTGTAAAGGTATAGTTGTTGTTATCCCTTCTATTACAAATTCATCTAAAGACCTTTTCATTCTTTGAATTGCTTCTGTTCTATTTCTTCCATGACAAATTAGCTTACAAACCATACTATCATAATATGGGGTTACTTTATAACCTTGAAATATTGCTCCATCTACTCTAGTTCTAAAACCTGAAGGTTGATGGCACATACCTATAGTACCTGGTGAAGGTTGAAAATTTTTACTTGCATCTTCTGCATTAATTCTACATTCAATGGCATGTCCCCTTGGATTTATGTCACTTTGCTTTAAAGCCGTTTCACCAGAAAAGGCAATATATATTTGTTCTTTTATTATATCTATTCCAGTAATCATTTCTGTTACTGGATGTTCAACTTGAACTCTTGTATTCATTTCAAGAAAATAAAATTTTCCATCTTCATATATAAATTCAACAGTACCCGCTCCTTCGTAACCAATTTTACTTACCATATTAATGGTTCTTTCAAAAAGATCTTTTCTAATATTATCATTTAATATTGGACTAGGCGTTTCCTCAATTAATTTTTGATGACGTCTTTGTACAGAACAATCTCTTTCATGCAAATGAACAGTTCTATTTTTTCCTGACAAAATTTGAACTTCTATATGTCTAGGGTTTTGAAAAAATTTTTCGATATAAATTTCGTCATTTCCAAAATATTTTTGTGCTTCTGATTTAGCTGTAGAAAACAAATCATCAAACTCAGATTCTTTATAAACTATTTTCATACCTTTGCCTCCACCACCTGCGGATGCTTTTATTAAAATAGGAAAACCTATTTTTTTACTAATTTCTTTAGCATGTTTTTTATCTTTTACACCACCATCAGATCCTTCAATAACAGGAAGGCCATACTCCTTAGCAATTTTTTTTGCTTGTATTTTGTCTCCCATCATTTGAATTAATTTTGATGAAGGGCCGATAAATTTAATTTTATAATCTTCTAGAATTTTCGCAAATTCTGCATTTTCTGATAAAAAACCATAGCCGGGATGAACTGCTTCTGCATTAGTTAGTTCGATAGCAGACATTATTGCAGGAATATTTAAATAGCTATTTAAAGGTTGATGAGTTCCAACACATACACTTTCGTCAGCTAATCTTACATGCATACTATCTCTATCCACATCTGAATGAATAGCTACTGTAGAAATACCCCATTCTTTACAGGCCCTGATAATTCTCACTGCAATCTCACCACGATTGGTAATTAATATTTTTTTAAACATTACTCAAGAATTATAATTTTTTGATCAAACTCAACTGGTTGCCCATCCTCTACACAAATTTCTTTAACTATACCCTCTGATGTTGATGGAACATGATTCATTGTTTTCATAGCCTCTATAATCATAACAGTATCTCCTTTTTTAATTTTCTTTCCCACTTCAACAAATTTTTTTCCACCTGGTTCTGCTGCAAGATATGCTGTTCCTACTATAGGACTTTTAATAATTATTTTATCTGATAAATCTATTTTTTCTTCTATAGCAATTTCTTTGGAAACTATATCAACACCTTTTAATGACTTTTTTAAATCTTCTAGGACCTGAATTAACCTAATTATAATTTTTTTATCTATTTCCATTTTTTAGCAATTCTTGCATTGCATTTATGGCCAAAATATAACCATTTGAACCAAGTCCACAAATAATCCCAGTAGCAACATTACTTATAAGGGATTTATGTCTAAATTCCTCTCTTTTGTATATATTAGAAATGTGTAATTCTATAATTGGTTTTTTAAATATATCTAAAGCGTCACGGATAGATACGGACGTGTGTGTATATCCAGCTGCATTAATAATAACCCCATCATATTCCTTTCTAGCATTTTGTATTTTGGTTACTATTTCTCCTTCTAAGTTGGATTGAAAAAAATCTATATTAACTCCTATTTTTTTTGAATATTCTAAACATAAAATTTTTAAATCATTGAAGGTAATCTTTCCATATTGTGATTGTTCTCTCTCGCCTAATAGATTAAGATTTGGACCATTAATAATAATTATATTATTCACAGTTAACTTATATTACATGAAAATTAAAAATAAAATAAAAATTAAAGTAAATGGTAAAAAACTCATACTTGAAAAGAATAGATCAATTGAAAAATTGATAAAAAATCTCAAATTACCAATGAATAAAGTAGCTATTGAATTAAATAAAAAAATTTTAGATAAAAAAAAATTAAATAAAATAAAATTAAAAGATAAAGATAACATTGAAATAGTTCACTTTATAGGAGGAGGTTGATGAAAAAAAAAGATTTATTTAAAATTAATAAAAAACTTTTTAAATCAAGGCTTATTGTGGGTACTGGGAAATATAAAAGCTTTAAAGAATGTGCTGAAGCTGTAAAAATTTCAGGAGCAGAAATTGTAACAGTTGCAGTCAGAAGAGTTAACATATTAGATAAAAAAAAACCTCTTCTAATGGATTATATTGATCCGAAAAAAATAACATATTTACCAAATACAGCTGGATGTTTTAATTCAGACGAAGCACTCAGAACACTTAGACTTGCAAGAGAAATAGGAGGTTGGAAGTTAGTTAAATTAGAAGTTTTAGGGGACAAAAAAAAGTTTACTTCCTGATATGATAGAAACTTTAAAATCCACCGAAATTTTGACCAAAGAGGGTTTTAAGGTAATGGTGTATTGCAATGATGATCCTTTGATAGCAAAAAGATTAGAAAATGCTGGAGCATGCTCAATAATGCCTTTAGCCGCCCCAATTGGATCTGGCCTAGGAATTCAAAACAAACTAAATATAAAAATTATAAGAAACCAAACAAAACTTCCTTTAATTATTGATGCAGGTATAGGATCAGCTTCTGATGCCTCAATTGCAATGGAAATGGGATGTGACGGAGTTTTAGTTAATACAGCAATAGCGAAAGCAAAAAAATCCATATCAAATGGCGGAAGCTATGAAGTTGGCTGTTGTTGCAGGAAGGAAATCTTATTTGTCTGGAAGGATAAAAAAAAATATTATTGGAGAAGCTTCATCTCCTAACAAAGGGTTAATTTAATTTTTTTTATTTTTTTTTCTATAAAACTTTTTTTTTTTAAATTTTTTTCTATTTATATTATAATTTTTAACTTCAGGTTTTAGTATTTCCAATTTTTTTAAACTAGAAACTTTCTCTATTTTATCAATAATTTTGTTTGTTTTTGATAAAAATTCAACTTCATAGTCATCCAATCCTAAAGAATTTTTTTCAAATATATTAATTTCTAATTTATTCTTTCTTTTAAAGTAATTGAAGTCATCCATATAACTTTCTTTAATAAAATTGCATATTTTGTCATTCAGGTTCAACTTTATTATTTTAGCATTATTTTCTAAAGTTTTTAATTCAACCAGTTTTATAATTTTTAGAGCAAAGGATTCATTTGATAATTTTAAATTCCATTTAATGTTACTTTCTCTTAACCTTTGTCTAGACATTTCAAGTAGGCCAAAATTACTTATTCTTCCTATTTGAATTCTAGCTCTGTCTGTTCTACACTTATCTTTTAACTTTCTTTCTACCAGTCTTTTATTTGAATAATTTAACATGTCGATAAAATCTATTGATATCAATCCTGAAAGATCTCTTAACTTAACTTGTCTAGAAATTTCTTCTGCAGCCTCCAAGTTAGTATCTAAAGCAGTACTTTCAACATTTTTTTGTTTAATTGAGCTTCCAGAATTCACATCTATTGATACCAATGCTTCTGTAGGGTTAATTACCAAATATCCACCAGATTTAAGCTTAACTTCAGTTTCAAAAATCTGAAATAATTTTGATTCAATTTTTTCATTAAAAAATAAAGGAATTTTATCTCTATATTTTTTTATTTTTTTAACATTTTTCGGCATTACTAATTTCATATAATTTTTTGCTTTTTGATATCCTTCATTTCCTTCAACTATTATATTTTGAGTTTCATCATCATACATATCTCTTATTGATCTTTTTATGATATCACTTTCTTGATGAATCAAATTTGGAGCAATCGAATTGATAGCTTTTTCTTTTATAGAGTTCCAAATAGTAATTAAATTTTTTAAATCATTTTCTATTTCATTTTTAGTTTTATTCGATCCAGCAGTTCTAACAATTAGTCCCATTTCTTTTGGTATTTCTATTTCATTTAAAATTTTTCTAATTTTTTTTCTATCTGCTGGATTAAAAATTTTTCTTGAAATCCCACCTCCCTTAGGTGTATTGGGCATTAAAACAATATATTTTCCCGCAATAGATATAAAAGTACTTAATGCAGCACCCTTTAATCCTCTTTCATCTTTTAAAACTTGAATCAAAATAACCTGATTAGGTTTTATAACCTCTTGGATTTTATATCTTTTAGAAAAATATCTTTTTTCTTTTTTCTTTTCTTCAATCTTATTATCTAATGGTGTTTTTTCTATTGGATCTTGGTTTTTGATCGATTCATTATTTTCAATATTCAGATCTTGATTATCACTAACAATACTTTCTTCAGTTTTTTCGTCCTCTTTAATTAATTCTTCTCTTACTCTTTCTTCTTCTTCTTTAATTTTTTCTAAATCACCCTGAGGGATTTGATAGTAATCTGATTGAATATCATTTAAAGATAAAAAACCATGTCTCTCTCTTCCAAAGTCTACAAAAGCAGCCTGTAAAGAAGGTTCCACTCTACTTACCTTTCCAAGGTAAATATTATTTTTAATAAAACTGTTGCTTATACTTTCATACTCATAATCCTCAATATTCTCTTCGGATTTAAGTACAACTCTAGTTTCATTTGGATGCGAAGCATCAATATATAAATTTTTTGCCATAAAATATTATTATTTTTTTTCATAAATTCTGTGCCATAACTTTAACAAATTCGTAAACTAAATAATACAAAAATGAACACGCTCATCAAAAAAACTGTTATTTTTATAATAACGCTGAGTCTTCTACTAATTATATCAATCATAGTAATTCTTTGGACTTATTCAAATAAATTACCTGATTATAAATTTCTAAAAATGTATAAGCCTTCAGTTTCTAGCAAATTATATTCAGGAGGGGGTGATTTAGTAAGTGATTTTTCCTCTGAAAAAAGAATATTTGTACCATATGAAAGTATACCAAAAATTGTAATTAAATCTTTTTTATCAGCTGAGGATAAAAATTTTTTTTCTCATCCTGGAGTTGATGCAAAAGGGGTTTTAAGAGCAATAGTAAAAAATATTTCAAATATTATTTCTTCAAAAAGATTAGAGGGAGCATCAACAATAACTCAACAAGTTGCAAAAAATTTTTTATTAACTAATGAAGTAAGTGTAAATAGAAAAATTAAAGAAGCAATACTTGCCTTTAGGATCGAGAGAGCTTTATCTAAAGAAAGAATATTAGAATTATATCTTAACCAAATATATTTGGGGGAAGGATCATATGGTATTGCATCAGCAAGTTTGGAGTATTTTGACAAACCTATAAGTAGATTAAACTATGCTGAAGCATCATTATTAGCGGCATTACCAAAAGCACCAAGCAAATATAATCCATACAAAAATATCGATCTAGCAAAATATAGAAGAAACTTAGTTATAAAAAATTTATTAGAAAATTCTTATATAGATGAAAAAAAATATAAAGAATTAATAAACACTGAAATTAAGTTAAAAAAAAGAAAAAAAAAATATTTAGAAGATGCAAGATATTATGTTGAGGACGTAAGAAAGTATTTAGTTGAAAAATATGGTTTTGATAAAATTTATAAAGAAGGACTAATTATTAAAACACCTCTAAATTTAGAATTACAATCTTTTGCAAATCAATCGTTAAGAGAAGGTTTAGAAAAATATGATAGAAGAAAAGGTTGGAGAGGACCTTTGATAAATAAAAAGATCACAGATAAATGGTCCCAAGACTTAAAAAAATATAAACTAGAAAAAACAATTGATTGGGATTTAGCAATTATTAAAAAAATAAATAAATTTTCTTTAGAAATTGAAACTGAAAAAAAGAAAAATGGAATTATAAAATATGATAACATGACATGGATAAAGAAGGAATTGAATAAGGCTTTTAAATTAGGTGATATTGTTTATGTAAAAAAAATTAAGGATAATTCATTTAGTTTAAAACAACTACCAAAAGCTAATGGTGCAATTGTAGTTCTAAATCCTTACACAGGAAGAGTCTTAGCTATGTCAGGTGGCTTTAGTTTTAAATTAAGTGAATTTAATAGAGCAACACAAGGCTTAAGACAGCCTGGATCAGCATTTAAACCTTTTGTTTATGCTCTAGCTTTAGAAAATGATTTCACACCATCATCATTAATTTTAGACGCACCAATTGTACTAAATCAAGGAGTAGATTTAAAAATGTGGAAACCAGAAAATTATGGAAAAAAATTTTATGGCCCATCCACAATCAGAACAGGAATTGAAAAATCTAGAAATTTAATGACAGTTAGAATTTCACAAGAGATTGGAATAGATAAAATAGTTAAATTTGCAAAAAAACTTAATATTTATGAAAACCCTGAAGAGCTTTTATCAATTTCTTTAGGTTCAGCAGAAACTACTTTATTAAAATTAACTTCGGCATATAGTTCTTTTGTTAATGGTGGAAAAATTATCAAACCAATATTTTTAGATAGAATACAAGACAGTGAAGGAAATACTATTTTTAATTCTGAAAGAAGATTTTGTAAAAATTGTAATGAAATTTCATATTTGGGATCAGATGTTCCAAAAATAGATGATGATTTTCCAAGAATTTTTTCAGAGGAAACTGCTTATCAGATAACATCTATTTTAGAAGGTGTAATTAAACGAGGAACTGGAAAAAAATTGAAGGATCTAAATTTAGATTTAGCAGGAAAAACTGGAACAACAAATGATAATACTGATGCTTGGTTTGTTGGGTATACTTCAAATTTAGTAATAGGTATTTATGTTGGTCATGATGAGCCAAGAAGCTTAGGCAGATATGAAACTGGTTCAAAAACTGCAATGCCTATATTTAAATCATTTATAAAAAAGGCAGTAAAAAAAGGAGACGCAAGACCCTTTAAAGTTGCAAAGAATATAAAATTTTTAGTTGTTGATCAAAAAACAGGGAAAAAAGCAAATTTTGGTTCAAAAACTACTATAATAGAAGCTTTTAAAAAAAAAGATTTAACAAAAAGTTTTTCAAAAAGTAAAGATTTAAATTTTAAAGTTGATGAAAATAATATATTAAAATTTTATTAATGAATATTAATATTGAAAATTATAAATCAGAAATAAAAAAGATAAGCCTAAGAATCAAGGAGTATCTTTGAAAAACAAGATATTTATTCTAAGCTAGAAATCATAAATAAAAAAATTTTAGAAAAAAATTTCTGGGACAATAAATATCAAGCAGAAAAGATTTTAAAAGAAAAAAAAATTTATGAAGATTTAGTCCATAGTTATGAAGTTTCTTTAAAACAATTTAACGAAATTATCGATTTATATAATCTTGCTTTCGAAGAAAATAATCAAACAATTTTAAAAGAATCTGAAAATAATATTTTAGAATTACATAAAAATATAAAAAAAAATGAAATAAAATGTTTTTTATCTAATGAAGCAGATAGCTTAGACACTTATTTAGAAATACATGCAGGAGCCGGTGGAACTGAAAGCCAAGATTGGGCTGAAATGCTAAGAAGAATGTATATGAAATGGGCATCAAGCAAAAATTATAAATGTCAATTAATCAGTGAACACAAAGGTGATGAAGCAGGAATTAAATCTTCGACTATAAAAGTAGGTGGAAATTATATTTATGGATTTCTAAAATCAGAATCAGGAATTCATCGTTTAGTAAGAATATCGCCATTTGACTCAGGAGCTAGAAGACATACAAGTTTTGCAAGCGTTTGGGTCTATCCCGTAATAGATGAAAGTATTAAAGTTGAAATTCTAGACAAAGATTTGCGAATTGATACTTATAGGTCTAGTGGTGCAGGAGGTCAGCATGTTAATACTACTGATAGCGCAGTAAGAATAACCCACATACCAACAAAAATAGTTGTACAGTGTCAAAATGATAGATCGCAGCATAAAAATAAAGAAACTTGTATGAATATGTTGAAAGCAAGACTTTATGAATATGAATTAAAAAAAAAAGAGAAGAAATTAAAAAACTCAGAAGATTCAAAATCTGACATAGGCTGGGGTCATCAAATTAGGTCATATGTTTTACATCCATATAGAATGGTAAAGGATAATAGAACAAATTTTGAAAGTTCTAGTCCAGACAAAGTCTTAGACGGTGAAATTGATGAATTTTTAGAGAGTTCACTTTATAAATTAAATGATTAAAAATTTTTTT
>CABXCB010000011.1 GCA_902510635.1 uncultured Pelagibacteraceae bacterium | reverse complement strand
CAACAAAGAAATATAGACTCTCATAGAATAGAATCTGAAAAAGAGGTAAGAACTTTAGATATAGAAAAAACTAAAAGACTTCAGATTGAAGAGCATCAAAAAGAATTAGAGATACTTGAAAAATCTAAAGAAGTTTTAAAATCTAAAGAAGAAGAACAAAATACTAGAGCAAAAGCAATCGAGGCTGAAGAAAAAGCAAATTCAACTAGATATATTGAAAAAGCAGAAGGAATAAAACAAGTTGATGTTATATCGGCAGCATCAAAGGCCGAACAAGATAAACACGCATCTATGGCTGCAAAATTGAGATATGAAATAGATGCTGCAGGAAAAGAAGCGTTAAATCTTGCAGAAAACGTAAGAAGTGATGCTAACAGAAGAAGTTCATTAAGAATTAAATTAGCTGAAAAAATTGAATCAATAATAAGAGAAAGTGTTAAGCCAATGGCAAATATTGGAGATATTAAAATTGTTGATGTTAGCGGATTACCTGGTTTTAGTGGTAGTGGTAGCTCTTCAGGTGGTGGTGGAAAGGATGTAGCTGGAAGAAGTCCAAATCTTGCTGACAATGTCGTTAGTTCAGCATTAAGATATAGAGCACATCAACCTTTTTTAGATAGTTTGCTGAAAGAAATTGGAATGAATCCTGGAGAGATTAGTAACATTAGGAATATTCTAGGTGATTATGGAAATCCAAAAAAAGACTATCACATGAATTTTGGTGAAGATAGTTTAAAAGGAGCCAACAAACCAAAAAATAAATAATTTTATTATAATAACTTTATGAGCACACAAGTAGAAAATTGGGCAAAAAAATATGAAGAACTTACTAATAGTGACGAAACTATTAAAGCTATGGCTAAATATTATACATGCTCATTTATGTTTGATATGGGAAGTGCCAAGGTGATAATTGAAATGCATGATGGCAAAGTAAAAAATATAAATACAAAACCTGGGCCTTTAGATCCATATGATTTTGCTTTAAGAGCGTCTGAAAATACATGGAGAGAGTTTGGCCAACCTGTACCCAAACCAATGTACCATGGTATTTGGTCTGCAAGTTTTTTAAGAGATTTAAAAATTGAAGGAAATCATTTGATACTAATGCAAAACTTAAGAAATTTTACAGTTCAATTTGAATTATTAAGAAAAGTAGGAGTGCCGATTTAATGAGTTTAAAAAATAAAAATGGAGAGCAAAAAAAATGGTAAGACATCATGATGTTGTTGGACGTTATGTTACTATTGAAGTAGATGATTGTGAATATAAAGTTTTCTATCTCCAAAATGGAAAAGGAATACCTTTAATTTGTCAACATACAGCTGGGTGCCATAATCATCAATGGAGAGGATTACTTGAAGATCCAGATATTACAAAAAATTATAATGTTATAGCATATGATTTACCTAGACATGGAAAATCTGACCCTCCTCATAATAAAGAATGGTGGAAAGAAGAATATAAGTTAACTGCTGAACACTATTGTAATTTTATTATTAAATTATGCGATGCGCTGGGTCTACAAAAACCTATTTTTATGGGATCATCTTTTGGAGGAAATGTAGCTTTACAATTAGCTTTACGTCATCCAAATAAATTCAGAGCAGTTATACCTGTGGAAGCAGCTGATTATGCTCCTGGATTTTATTTAGACTGGTGGAGACACCCACACGCAAATGCAGCTCAAGTTTGTGCAAGCGGAACATGGGATCTTATGGCGCCTCAATCTCCGGAAAAAGATAGATGGTTAACATGGCACTACTATACTCAAGGATCAGAAGCATTTAAGGGAGATTTACACTTTTATTCTGTTGATCACGATCTAAGAAATGATTTAAAGAATATTGATGGACATAAATGTCCTGTAGTTATGTTAACTGGTACTTATGATTATTTAACTCCACCTGAAGCAACTGAAAATACTGCACGTCAAATTAAAGGAGGAGTTTATATCGAAATGACAGATATTGGACACTTTCCAATGAGTGAAAACCATGAAGTATTTCGAGTATATTTGATGGAAGCATTAAAAATAATTAATGAAAGAACTAAGGAATAGATAAGGAGTTACTTATGAATAAAGATAAAACAGGAGTTCAACTAAACCAAGGTCATACAAGCACTGATGATTTTATAACTAGGAAATATGTACTTCCGTTACTAAAAGATGAAAAAATGAGAAATAAATTAATCGAAGAGCATAGAGCATGTCCAGTCGGTAAAGCCCCACAACCTCACAGAGGGCAACCAATGGTAGAGCATAGCAAAGAACTTCAAATTGTTTTAGACAAACTTAGACGACAACCAATGTCAGTAAAAAAATATGTAACAGTATGTAAAAAAGATTTTGAAGATTATAGAATAGGCATTGTAAGTGGAATAAGAGGACAGCCAGTTAAGATTTTAGATGAACCTTTTTCATCCGAAGAAGCTTGTGAGCACGCAATATTTTTAAAAAGAGTTTTAGATCTTTTAGAAAGTTATGGAGAATGATTGATTTAATTAAGAGGTTATCATGTTAAGAATTACTGGTTATAGCGATACATATACAGCTTTTCCTAGAGATAAAATTAAGTTTTATGTTAATTCAGAAAAAAATGAGGGCTACGATGTTCAAATTGTAAGATTAATTCATGGAGATACAAATCCAGAAGGCCCAGGATATAAAGAAGAGGAAATTGGAGCACAATGTAATAAATCATATCAGGGAAGAAATCAAAAAATACATGGTGGATCTTATGTTGTCATACCTCACGACGAAAGATTAAATGCTAAAAGTTTCACTCTACAAGCATACATATTTCCAACTTTACCAGAAAAAGGAAAACAAGGTATTCTAACAAAGTGGAATGAAACAGACAAAAGTGGCTATGGTTTGTTTATTGATGAAAATTCTTGCCTCTCAGTAACTATTGGAGATGGAGCAGGTCAAGTGATGAATTTATCAAGTGAAAAAAAACTATTAGGCAAAGTTTGGTACCTTGTAGCAGCTAGTTATGATGCTGAAACAGGTAAATTAAAACTTTACCAAGAACCTTGTGTTACACCAACAAATGGTGGGTTAGGGATGTCTTTGTTACATCCAGCTGACGAAACTACTTCATATGTTGAAACAACAAGCAATTTAAAACCTAGATCAAACATGTCTCCTTTTCTAATGGCGGCTAGTACGCTTGTAGATAAAGCTAATAGACACATTCAAGGAGGACATTATAAAGAGGCAATAGAACCAATTGAATTGCCTGAACAAACATTAACCTACAACGGAAAAATTGACAGACCAAGATTGAGCAAAAAAGCATTATCAAAAGCTGAAATTGAATCTCTAGCTAGAGGATATGGAGGTTGTACAGCAGAACTTAGGTCAGAAGTGATTGGTGCATGGGATTTTCATGCAAATATAACTAAAAATATAGCTTCAACTTTTATAGTTGATACCACTTCAAATCATTTAAACGGATTTATAATAAATTTACCTTGTAGAGGGATGACAGGGTACAATTGGACTGCTGATGAAATGGTATTTCATCATAAGCCAGAAGAATATGGAGCTATCCATTTTCATGATGATGATATTGATGATGCAAGATGGGATGTAGATTTTACTTTTGATGTTCCGGACATTATTAAAAGTGGAGTTTATGCAGCTAGATTAAGGATAAATGGAGAAGATTCACCAGAAACTGAGGATTTTATACCTTTTGTAATAAAACCTCCTAAAGGAAAAGCAACTTCAAAACTTTTATTTGTCCTTCCAACTAACAGTTACATAGCTTACTCTAATGATAATCTAGGTACAAATTCTGTAGTAGCACAATTACTTGCAGGTAAAGTTCCTGTTTTATCAGCTTCAGATTTATATCTTAATGAGCACAGAGAGTATGGATTGTCAACTTACTCTAAACATTCTGATGGAACGGGAGTTGCTATTTCATCAAGATTAAGACCAATTCTTAATATGAGGCCAAAATATAGACACTGGTTATCTCCTTCTTTATGGCAACTTAATGCCGATCTTCACTTAACAGATTGGTTAGAAGAAAAGAATATTGATTTTGATGTCGTAACTGATGAAGATCTTCATGTAGAAGGTGTTGATTTATTGAATCGTTATAAATGTGTATTGACTGGCTCACATCCTGAATACAGTTCTGAAAAAATGCTAGCAGCCTACGAATCTTATCAGCTGAATGGAGGTAGATGGATTTATTTAGGTTCAGATGGTTTTTATTGGATTAGTGAATATCATCCGGATAATCCTAATATTATTGAAGTTAGAAAGGGAGAAGCTGGAACTAGAGCTTGGACCGCAAATCCAGGAGAATATAATAATGCATTTGATGGTAAATATGGTGGTATGTGGAGAGCTAGAGGAAGAATTCCATCTAAAGTTTGTGGTTTAACTTTTACAGCTTACGGATTTGATGTCTCTTCATATTATAAAAGATCTCCAGATAGCGAACGTCCGGAATGCTCATGGATTTTTGATGGTGTAGGAAAAGATGAAGTAATCGGGGACTTTGGATTAGTTGGAGGCGGTGCTGCTGGACTTGAATTAGATAGATACGACTTAGATTTTGGAACGCCTCATAATGCTTATTTACTTGCAAGATCGGAAAACCATACAAATTTAATGATGCAAGTTAATGAGGAAATTCATTTTACTGTAAGAGGTTTTTATGGCGGAGGTACAGAAAATCCTATGGTTAGAGCAGATATGATATATTACAAAACACCTAATGATGGAGCATTATTTGCCCCAGGATCACTTTCATGGTGTGGAAGTTTGTCTTATAACAATTACGATAATAATGTTTCTAAAATTTTAGAAAATGCAATTAGAGGTTTTTTAAAGGAAGGACCATTACCTTAATGAACAAACCTCAATTTACAAGACCAGAAGGAACAGGTGGCAAAAGTGTATTAGGATCCGATAATGACAATCCCTTAAACAGCTTAGAAAAAAAAGCAATGGTAGGTTTAGATGAAGATAAGATAAACGATCTTGCCAAATGCTTGTTTACTTTAAATAATAGAAGATATGGACCAATACCTGGAGCTTATATGGTGATATGTACAAAACCTGAAAAAGAGTGGTGTGTAGCACAACTTAATGCTGACAGAGCAAAGCCTTTTATAATATTTGAAGATAAAGCTTTCAATTCAATTGATGCAGCTCAAAAAGAAGCGGAAAAAATTAAAAAAGAACGAGGTGAATCAGCGCCGAGGCGTTGTACTTAAACTTGAAAGGGGTTAAATGTCCGAAAAATCTCTTTGGTTATTTATTTTTATATTATTATATGCTTCATTCTGTTTTTTTTGGGGAGTAAGAGGTTCAAGGTACAATTCAGATAATCCAGAAAGTTATTATTTAGCAAATAGAAATGTTTCTTCTTGGGTGTTCTTTTTTGCAGCGACAGCAGCAACATTTGCCGGATTAACAGTAATTTCTCAAACTAGTCTCGTGTTTCATGATGGTTTTCAATACGCTGGAACAGCGTTTATAGCTATTACAGTTCCATTGGGAAGCATATTTTTTTTTAAGAGACAATGGATGTTAAGTAAAAAATTTGGATATATTACTCCAGGAGAAATGTATTATGATTATTACCAAAGCCATACAATCCGTATTATTTCTGTTTTAGCAACTTTTTTTATTGCTATACCTTTATTAGCAGTTTTCTTTGGAGCAACAGGTTATTTAATAAATACTTTGACTGAAGGATTTGTCTCAAGAGAGTTAGGAATGTGGGTAATTTCAACAATCGTACTATTCTATACTACTCGTGGTGGTTTAAAGTCTATTACAAGTGTGGGAGTTGTTCAGTCTTGGTTATATTTTTTAACAATAATTACTTTAGGAATAATTATTTATTCATATATAGGAAATTTAGAAACATTTGGAAAGTCATTAGCAAAAGTAGCAAGCACTAATATTAGTTCTTGGGGTAATACTAATGGATATGGAGGAGGAGACTATAATGGCTATTTCGCATTACCAGGTGTAATACAATGGGTTGCGGGATTAGGAAAAAATGAAGCTATAGGTGGACCTTGGACTGCAATGATGATTTTCACTTTTACTATTTCATTTATGGGAATAATTCTTTCACCTTCATTCTCAATGTGGAGCTATTCAGCAAAACATCCAAAAACTTTTTCTTATTATCAGTTGTGGGGATCTGCAGTGATTGTGGGCATATTATTATTTATTTTTACAACTTACCAAGGCATTGGCGCAAGTTTGCTAGGTGCAAATGCTGAGATAAATAACAATGACCTTTCTATAAATAAATTATTGCCTGAAGTTTCAAAGGAAAATCATACAATGCTAATTTATCATATTATAAACTTAATGGATGAATATGCACTTTGGTTAACTGGATTGTTAGCTGTTGGAATAATAGCTGCATTACAATCTACGTCTGCAGCTCTTTTAATGACATCAGGAAGTATTATCACTAGAGACCTATACAAAACATATGTTAATAAAAATTTGACTTGGGAAAAAGAAATAAGAGCTGCACGTATAATAATGATGTTAATTTTTTTAGCCTCGTTATATCTAGCAACATTTGCAAAACCAGCAATGGTTATATTTAGTGGAATATCAATTTCTATAGCTTTTCAATTCTTAATAGTTTTACTTGGTTTAGTTTGGTTTCCTTGGATTACAAGAGGAGCTGCAACATTTGGATTAATTATAGGAATTATTATTGTCATTTTAACAGAAACTATTGGACAGCAAATTACAGGTAATAGGTTACCTTGGGGAAGGTGGCCGCTAACTATTCATTCTGGAGTGTGGGGTTTATTGTTTAACATATTTGTTTGTTTTTCTATTTCTGCTTTTTCAAGCATTACAAAACTTGATAAATCTAGATTACATAGAGATAGGTTTCATGAATTTTTAAATGATTATATGGGGTTACATCCAAGTAGAACAAAATTAAGATCATTTGCTTATGTAATAACTTTAATTTGGTTATTTTTTGGAATTGGACCTGGACAAGTCCTTGGAAATAATTTCTTTGGTGAACCAGGTGCAGGTTATGAAGCTTGGATTCTTAATATGCCATCTATTTGGGGTTATCAGTTGATTTGGTGGATTTTTGGAATAGGTTTAATTTGGTTTTTAGGAAGCCAAATGGACTTATCAACATTGCCAAATAAACCGATTCAGGAAAATGATATTTATAAAAAACCTGAAGAAATACCAGCAGAAGATAATTATATTGATAAAGTTGGAACTGGCTATGGATGGATATTAATTCTAATAGGCTTAGCAATATTTTCAATAATATTCTATGTTTATTTGGTATAAAAATTTATGACATTAAATTCATTTAATTTTAACACTACACCTGGAATAAGGTATGGAAGAGACCAAGCAAAAAACGCTTGTAAAGAAATATTTGAAAAACTTGGTTCTCGTATTCTTTTTATAACTGATAAAGGTTTGATGTCATTGGGACTAACCGAAACAACAATTAATCAACTATCTAAAATGGGAGAAATAAAAATATTTGATGATGTAGAAGCTGATCCTTCTCAAAAAACTCTTTTAAAAGCTATTGAAATTGGAAAAAAATTTAATGCGACTGGTGTTATTGGTTTTGGAGGAGGTTCTTCAATGGATGTAGCAAAGCTAACAGCTTTAATACTTGGCTCAAATGAGGATTTGCAGCAAGCCTGGGGAGTTGCAAACGCAAAAGGACCTCGTCTTCCTTTGGCTTTGGTGCCTACAACAGCCGGTACAGGTTCAGAAGTTACGCCAGTTTCTATAATTACTGTTGGCGAAGAAGAAAAAAAGGGAGTTTCTTCTCATTTAATATTACCAGATTTAGCAATTTTAGATCCTGATCTTACATTGGGACTTCCAGCAGCAACTACAGCGGCAACAGGCATAGATGCAATGGTTCATGCGATAGAAGCTTACTCCTCTTCAAATAAAAATAATAATATTATTTCAAAAATGTTATCAATTGAGGCATTGAAATTATTAGGAAGTTCAATAGAAAAAGCTGTAACAGATGGATCAAATGTTGAAGCTCGTGGAAATATGCTTATAGGTTCAATGTTGGCTGGAAAAGCATTTGCAAATTCTCCAGTAGCAGCAGTTCACGCTTTAGCATATCCTATAGGAGGAACTTTTCATATTTCACACGGACTTTCAAACTCATTAGTTTTACCTTACGTACTCAAATTTAATAGCATAGACGTAAAAGCTGCAAGTTGTTATGCAGAACTTGCACCATATGTTTTTCCACAAATAGACACAAGCAAAGGTGCACAATCTATTTGTGCAGAATTTATTAATAAGCTAGAAAATTTGTCAAAAAATTTAGGTTTACCTCAAAAACTAAGAGAAGTTGATATTCCAAAAAATGCATGTGAAAAAATGGCAAAGGATGCAATGAAACAAACAAGATTATTAGTTAATAATCCAAGAGAAGTAACAGAAAAAGACGCACTTAACATTTACCAAACTGCTTGGTAGAATAATAATATGAAAGAAAAAGAAAAAGATATTTTTGAAAAAACTATAAAATTTAATACAGGTATTAAACTTTATATGTTTCAAACTGGTTCAATTAAAACCAAATTGAAATTTATAAAAATGAACCAGGGAGAAGAACCTTATGAAATACCCGTGCCTTGGTTTTTAATAAAACATCCCGAAGGTGATGTTATTATTGATGGTGGGATGCCAATAGAAGCAGCTCTTGATAAGCATAAACATTGGGGAGACGTTGTTGATGCATACGACCCAGTAATGAATGCATCAGAGTGGTGTAAAGATATGGTAAAAACTGTAAACACAAACCCTGAAGATGTTAAATATGTTATACAAACACATCTTCATTTAGATCATTCAGGTGCTATAGGGCATTTTCCAAATGCTACACATATTACTCAAAAGGTTGAATACGACTATGCGTTTAACCCTGATTGGTTTTCGCAGCCAGCTTATATTAAAGCAGATTTTGATAAACCAAATATTAGTTGGAAATTCTTACAAGGTAGAAAAACTGATTTTTATGATGTTTATGGTGATGGAGTTATAAAAATAATATTTACTCCAGGGCATACACCAGGTCATCAATCTGTATTGGTTAATCTTCCAAAAAATGGCCATATGCTATTTACTGGTGATGCATGTTATACAGGAGATCATTGGTGTGATAAATGTTTGCCAGGACTTGTAGCTTCAGCTTCTGATGCTGCAGATTCTGTTAAAAAACTAAGAAGAATTGCTAAAGAACATAACGCGAAAGTCGTCTGGGGACATGATCCTATTACTTGGAAAGATTGGAAAAAAGCACCGATGTTTTACTACGATTAATATTTATATTTGTGATCTAATATGTGGAGATCGAGCATACAAAGCAACCATAGGTATAATTAACAATCCTAATATAAATTGTTGAGCTTCCCAACTTAAACCCCATCCAATTAGTACTGTTGTTATTATTTGTAAAATTAATACTCCAATAATACTTAATCCATAACCTCCATACCCTCCCAATAAAGAGGTTCCTCCAATTACCACTGCAGCTATTGTTGTAAATAAATATATATCTCCTGCACCTACATACCCGCCACCACTCCAACCAAGAAGTAACGCTCCAGTTAAAGCTGAGAAAAATCCACTAATAACATAAGCTCCAATCCAATAACCTCTTTCAGAAATTGAGAGTCTGGCTGAGGATAATCTACTTCCCCCTAAAGCATACAAGTGTCTACCCCATTTTGTTAATCTTAGACCAATAACAACTAAAATACTTACTACGATCCAAATAATGATTACAGGAGGTATGGGAAGACCAATAGTTTTACCATTCATGGATGCTAAATTTTGCATCCAATCAGGCACTACACCAAAAACCGTACCAGCAGAAAAAGTACCCATAGAAACTAGTATCTGAACTCCACCTTTAACAAAAAACCCAACACCTAAAGTTACTATTAATGCTTGCCCTTGGAGTCTAAAACTTAAAATCCCATTTATTAATCCAATTAAAGAACCTAATAATAATATAACCAGACAAGCTAACCATGGCGGAACACCTTTAGAGATTAATGACATTAAAGCAACATTCATAGAGCCAATAACAAAAGGTATAGATAGATCCAAACCTCCCAAAAGTGCAACAAAAGTTTGCCCGACAGTTGCAAGCCCAAGAAATGCTGCAAAAATTAACATCGATTTCATATTTAAAAGAGTTAAGAAGCCTGGTATTGTTAAAGATCCAATAACAAATAATCCAATTAAAACAGATATACCTGTAAAAACACTCTTACTTCCTTTTATGTATCCACTTATGACTCCCATAAAAATTATGAACGCAAGAAAAATTATAAATGAAACTAAAGTTCTTCCTGAAAAGAAATCATCTGCAATAAAAGATACAAATATAAAAATTAGGATTACTCCAAGAAAAGCTATTACTTTCCATTTATTTTCTTGAATATTTTTGAAGAAGAAATTTTCTTCATTATCACTGTCTTGAGCTTTTTCTTCTTGAGGAAATTTAGTAAATATGTTTTTTTTTAAGTCTCCATCGATCCATCTAACAGAAAAATGATACCAGCCCCATAATATTAATCCTGTCACTGCAATTGAATAGGTTACTATATTCATCCAGTCGGCATTATCGTACCAACCTAAAACCGCAGTACCAATACCACATAATATTGCAAACAATAATCCTAAACCCTTAAAGAAAAGAAAAGCAGATCTTCTCATATTATTTTGCCTCATCCCATTGACTTAACTGATTGTCTCTAGCTATTTTCTCTCTATATATTTTCATAAACTGCCAAACCAAAGGAGTAAGTGGTATACCAATTATAAACACAGCCATAATTTTATAAATTGAATATCCGACAGAATAAAATATTGCTGACCACAAAAGACCCGCAAAGATAACGATATACATATAAGGAGCAAAACGTTTATAGCTAGCTTTTTGTCCCATATTTAAAAATAAAAAATACTGCAATATAAAAACTACAAGTATACTAAAAGCAAATTGTGAGTATCCTGAGCTTTTAGTTTCGTAAAATAGCCTTTTGGGTCCTTCAAATTTTATTTGAGATAAATCTCCTATATTTAATTCACTTATTATTCTTGTTTGATAAAGCAACGGGTCATTAGGTATAAAAGTATTGCCTCCTATAAAGTAAGTAGCAAGTATTGCCAATATACCAAAACCAAATATATAAATATTTGTAAGGTTTTTTATTCTAGAATGTACAAATGGTGCTGTAATAACAAAAAGAAGTAGGCATATTAATATTACTCCATATCCTTGAATACCAAAAAAACTATTCTGAGAGTTTTCTATTAAATTATTATATGAGATACCTTTTAAAACAATTAGAGATAATGCTGCTAGAAAAAAAAGCATTGCAGTAGATTTTGTTCGAGAATTAAACTGGGGAAGCATTGCAATAACAATAAGTGAAGCAAGTAGTACCACACCAGCTAAGTAAATTATACTATATGCTGTTCCAGAAATAAGAGCACTTTCTGAAATATTAGGTAAATAATTTATTTTTTCTAAACTAAAATATTGAGGAGCAGAAGTTTCAATACTACTTACCTGATCAGATTGTAAAGTTATTTTTTCTGTATCTTTTAATGCATTTTTATCTTTATCTTCCGGATCAAAAATTAAACCAGCAACCATTATCAGTACAACAACTACAAAAGTAATAGTAGATGGACTTCTATGAGCTGAAAGTAGATAAAGCAGTAGAGCAACAAATGCTATTCCTATAAGTACATAAAAAACAATAGTACCTGGTGTTTCTGTTAACTGAACTACACCGTGTCCTGCAAGAGAACCACCTTTGGCTGTACCTGTACCCGTGGTTGTCCCGGCCTCTTCATCTCCAACAATAATATTTCCAGTTGAATCTACTTTTCTTACTTTTGATCCTCTTACATCGTTTTCTGTTTTTTCATTTACATCCATAACTTGCTCAACAACAATTGGTTGATCATAAACTTGATGTATTACAACAAATAATCCAGCAAATGCCATGAGAATAAAAAAGACCATTACAGACAATCCTTTTGTTATTCTTGTAACGTAAGGTAGAATTAAACTAACTAGCAAAGCAATAACTAAAACTGCACCATAAGATAAGTCAGAAACAAAACTTTGAAGTCTTTCAAACTTAAAAGTAACTAAGATATAATTAATAAGATATAAATTTAATGCACCTAGAATTGCACCAAAAGCACCACCGCGGCCCCCAGCTAAACTTGCCCCTCCTAAAACTAGTGCCGTAATACCTAATAAAGTATATTTAGTTCCTTGCAAGGGATCTCCAGATCCAACCAGGGCAGTAAAACATATTGCAGAAAGAGCTGCAAAAATTCCCGCTATCATATGGGCTACTATTCTTACTAAACTAATTTTAACTCCACTTGTAAAAGCAGCACGCTCATCTGAACCCATTAATTTTAGATGACCCCAAAATGCAGTATGAGTAATTATGTAAAACAATATTGTTGCTAAAATCATCAATAGGAATATTGGATTTAAAATAGTAAAACCCTCTCCCCAAGGAAGAAGCCAATCAGGAGCTATTCCTCCTGGTCTTGGTAAAATTACTATGTTAATTCCTGCAAACGCTAAATATCCTGCTAAGGAAACAATAATGGGAGAAACTCTTACAAAGCAAACAATTAAAGCATAAAAAAGTTGCCAAATTAAACCCATCGCGATGGCATAAACAAACCATCCAATAGGTGTCTGCAGATATCCTGCAGCATATAATTGAATACTACTTACATTTATAAAACCCATGAAAGGGCCAATTGACAAATCAACTCCACCCCTTCCTGCCATTGCTATAAATGTTAAAGCATATGTAGTTAAAATTAATGGAGCAGTAAGCATTATTGCGCTACCTATACCAGATTGTGAAATAATTATTGGACTTCTAATTAAAGCAAAAATTAACAAAGCAAAAAAGATGAAGATTGGAACCATTAGATACTTATTTGATGAAGTATCAACACTTGATCTATAAGTTTTTTTTATTTTATCTACTATTTCCATATGTTAATCAAAATAAACAATTTTAATTTTATCAATACCTATTTTATTTTTTAGGTTTCTTTCTTTTTTTTTTAATTTATCAAAATCTATAATTTTAATTTTACCTTTATCAACTTGATCATTACTTTTTTTTTCTTTATAATTTATTGTATTATTAGTTTTAATTATTTGATCAAAAGCATTTTTATCATTATCAGTATATTTAGTTATAGTTTCTTTAGAATCTTTTGTTTTTTGCAACCCATTATCATTATTATTAAAAAAATTTTTTTTTATTTTTTCAAAATTTTCAAAGTCTAAGGATTTATAATAATCTTCTTTTTTTTCAATTTTTTCTTTCTTTTCAGATGAGGATATTTCATTGTTAGCACCAATTATTATTTTGAAGTTTTCACTATCAGATTTTGTATATCTTTGAGGATGACTTTTTTGGTTATTTGTTATTTTATTATTTTTAAATTCTTTAAACTTTTTTAATTTTTCAAAATTAATCATATCTTCATTATTATAATAGTTATTTTTATTTTCTTTTTTCATTAGAATGTTTTCACTTTAATTTTGTTAATTTTTTTATTTGAACTATTTTCTTTCTCGAAATCTATTACTTTAACTATTTTTTTATTTTGTTTATTAGATTCATTTTTTAAATTTTTAGCTAAAGTTGACTCAATGTTTGTATCATTTGATTTGCTTGAAATAAAAGTTTCTCCTATACCAGCTGTTTGACCAAACATTCCTTCAAGTAAAGTATCTGCGTTAATTTTTTCATTTTCAAATATATCAAAAACAGTTCCATTCCTAAAAACAATAACTTTTGGACATAACCCTATGAATTCTTCCAATTCACTTGATAAAAAAACAACAGTATTGCCTTCTTCTACATAATTTCTTAAATGAATATAAAGATCTCTTTTTGTACTTACATCTATTCCTCTCGCAGGATCATTTAAAATAAGAACTTTAGGATGTTGTGCGAATGATCTTGCTATCATTACTTTTTGTTGATTTCCTCCACTTAGCGAACCAATGAGATTATCTCTTGGGCCAGTTTTAATACTTAGTCTTTCTACTTCCCATTCAAAAATTCCGTTTAGCTCCATCCAATCTACAAAGCCCAAGAAGCCTGCTCTGCTAGTTTTTTTGTAAAGAGGAACAACTAAATTTTCGTAAATACTTAGGTTAGGAAGTATTCCTTCTTTTTTTCTATCTCCAGAAACAAAAGATATTCCATTATTTTTTGCGCTTTCTAAAGAATTATATTTTAAAAAATTTTCATTAGAGTCTAAAATTTCTGTAGTTCCACCATTAGATTCTTGTACGCCAGCTAAAATTTTAACAAAATCATCCTGTCCATTCCCATCCAAGCCTGTGACACCTACAATTTCTCCTCTTTTAACTTCAAAATTAACAGGTTTGCTATCAGGCCAAACAACCAAGTTTTCAGCTCTCATTACCACTTTGTCAGTCTTAGTCTGCAATGCGAAAGATTTAGATTTTTCACCACTTTCTGTTCTTCCGGTCATTAGACCTATTAAATTTTTTTCATTTAGGTCTTTTTTTTCTAATACACCAACATCTTTACCGTCTCTCATAACTGTCGCTTTGTCGCTTATTCTAACTAATTCTGCAATTCTGTGTGTAACAATAAATACCGCAACACCTTTATCTCTTAATTCTCTCATTTTTTTAAACAATCTTTCAGTTGAATCGAAGTCAAGTGCTGCAGAAGATTCATCCAGAATTAAAACCTTAGTATTTTCACGTAAGAATGCTCTCGCAATTGTAATCCAGGCTTTTATTGGTAGTGATAAATTGAAGGCCTGCGTATAAGGATCAACATATTCACCAACAAGATCTTCCATAATTTCTTGTGCTTTTAATACTTTTTCTCTTTGTGTAAAATTTTTGAACCAAAAATCATCAGAGCCGACGAATAGATTGTCAACAACAGAAGATTCTTCTGCAATCATAACTTCTTGAAAGACAGTTGCTATGCCCATATTTCTTGCCATGACGGGTGAGGTAGGAGTGTGTCCTAATACAGAAACTTTTCCTTTATCAATAGGCAACACACCTGACATTACTTTTGCAAGTGTACTTTTACCACAGCCATTTCCACCGACTATGGCATGAATCTCACCAAAGTTTGCATTAAAATTCACACCGTTCAAGGCTCTTGTTACACCAAAATATTTATGAACATCTTGGACGTATATATCTCCCTGAACAGTTTTAGATTTATCAGACAACACCTCTTTTTTAGAGGTGTTGTCTTTTATATTTATTTCTGCACTCATACTTAATTAAAAGTATTAATGAGATTTTGGATCGTATTTTGTAGGATCTTTAGGATTATCAAAGAATGCTTCTACATATGATGTTGGAGCCCATTTATCCATTCCAGGGTTATCCCAACCAGTAGAATTTCTATCACAATCTTCATTTAAGATTGCTTTAATCTCATCGAAATTCTTAGTAGCAGGACCAACCAATATAGATTGAATTCTTGGACCTTGACCTTGTAGAGTTCTCATCATTACTTCCATCCCTAACTCAACTTCATCTCCTGGAGGCCAAGCATATATCGCTTCATCAATATAACCTGGGTTTTGTCTCCAATAACAAAGAGCTCCTAATTCTCCACCTAATGCAATTGGTGGAATTGGATCAAGTCCTGACTGAAGTAGTGCTTGTAAAGTTCCTGTCTCTCCTGAAGATTGAACCGCTATACCATCAACTTTTTTAGTATTAGTAGATAACCATTGTGAAAGTTCTTTCTGAGCAACTTGAGAAGTCCAGTTGTGCGCTAATTGTCCAACAACGTTAACATTTGGATATTCATCAAGCGCAGCTAATACACCTTTATTTTGTTGGTCAGAGGCTGAGTATCCAGGAATTCCTTCCATAACTATTACATTACCTTTTTCACCAATTAATTCTGCCATCCATGCACCAACATAATAACCAACTAATCTGTAGTTAACAGATGTGTTGATTGAATAAGGTGATGTAGTGAAACCTGTAAACGAAAGTGTCGGAATACCTTTTTCCCAACCATATTTAATTGTAGTATTTAAAGCTGTAATGTTTGAACAACAAATAATTATAGCATCAACTTTTCCACCATCTATCATCTGTCTCATCTGCTGTATCTGTAAAGAGTCATCTAGATTTGATTGAGTAATAACAATTTCATCAACCAATCCTAAAGCTTTCCATTTAGGATAAACAACTTCCATTAAACGCTCCATTGCACCTTTTCTCCAAGTATTACCAGCATAAGTACTAGCATAACCTATTGTCCAAGGTGGTTTTCTAGGACTTTTCCATTTTCTCATAACAGCTTCACCTAAAGGCTGATCACTGTCCATAAAGTCCATGTTGTAAACGTAATCTCTCATATCTTGTGGAACTTTGCTTAAGCACTCTTTGCATAATTCTCCTGCAGAAGCAGAAGAAAAAATTCCAAAAAACCAAGAGAACAGAACAACATATAACATTTTTTTTATTTTCATAATGTTCCCCTTTCCTTAATTAATTTAAGTATCTCATTATTGAATGAATATATCTATATTTATCAAGTACTGTTTTTTATATATAATTATTAGACCTAAAATTTTTGTTTGTTTTTAATGTAAAAAATATACTAAGTTGGACAAAGAAATAATTAATAATTTATTCTAATAAGAGTTGTAAAATGAATATTTTTATTTAATTTTAATTATGAAAAAATTTTTTTTAACTGTAGCTTTTTTTTTATTTTCTACATCAAGTCTGTTTGCAGAATATAGACTTGAGCCTGTAAATTGTACTTTAAAAAAAAAAGATAACTGTGGAGCTTACTTATATAATACCAAAACAGGATCAACTTACTTTTGTAATTCTACTGAATGTAAAGAAATATTGGAAGCAATAGAAGTTACTGGTGAAGAAGGGTCATCAAAATCTAAAAAATCTAAGATACCTAAAAAGAAAAAATCTAAAATTCCAAAATTTAAGAAAAAAACAAATTAATTATTCTGATTTTTTAGAGTGTGTAATTGATATTTCTATTGCGCCTCTAATTTCATTACAAAAATTTAAATCATCACCTAAAAATGTTCCTTTAAAAAAACTTTTATTAACTGCACCATTTTCTCTAATAAACTTTACATAATCATTTGTAAGATTGTCTATACTAAAATAATATTCTTTCTCTGCTTCTTGATGGTTTGTATTTTTTATTTTTTTTAAAACTAGAACACCAAATGGATAAAGATAATTTGCTGTTTCAAAAAATTCTTTAGCTAAATCTGGGTATTCTTTTTTAATAATTTCTGTAACTGCTGAATTCATAGATACACATCCTTTAATTATTTTGTAAGTTAATTTATCATCCCCAAGTATTTCTTGAATATTATAGAAACCAAGCCTTTCTATTTTTTCAGCGTGCAATGAGGTTGTAATAAATAATAAAATAATTATTAATTTTTTCATTGATTTTTACTGTTTGTAACTAGGGTCTTCTGAATCTAAGATAGATCTTACTGCTTTTAAATGTAATTCACCCATGTCAGTAGTATAATTTTCCCAGTCTTGAGCAGTTTTTTCTGCAATCTCTGGGCTAGCTATATTTAATTCTCTACCGGTTGATAAAGCAGTTATATATGTTTCGCATGCTTTTTCAAAATAATACAAATCATCAAAAGCTTGCGCAATTGTAGGAGCTGCTGTTAAAATTCCATGGTTGGCTAGTAAAAGTATATTATAATTTCCAATACTGTTTGCCATTTTTTCTGATTCTTCTTCAAAACCTAATCCACCAAATTCTTTAAAGACTGCCACACGATTATAAAAACGCATAGTATTTTGATCGATAGGTGGAAGAGTAGGGTCTTTTAAACATGATAATGCCAATGCATATTTTGAGTGAACATGAAGTATACATTTTGCATTTGGAACTTTTTTATGAATTGTACCATGAATATTAATTGCAGTTGGATCAACTATTTCTGGTTTATTTTTCATTTCTTCAAATTTTTTATCTTCAATAAACACTAAATCGCTAGCTTTGATTTTGCTAAAATGCATTCCTGTCCCATTAACATAGAAGCCACCATCCGACTCCGGCGAACATACGCTAAGGTGGTTTGCAATACCTTCATGCATATTCAATTTTGCTGTCCATCTAAAAACAGCAGCTAAATCATTTAATAATTCTGAGCTTTTCATATTTAGTAAGATAATATACTTTAATTTAAAAATAAATGAGCAAAGTTTTTATATCATGTGCTGTAACTGGATCTGGTGACACTGCTGGAAAACATCCAGATTTACCGAAAACACCTGAACAAATAGCTACAGCAGCTATTGAAGCAGCTAAAGCTGGAGCAGCAATAGCCCACATTCATGTTAGAGAAGATGATGGAACTCCAAGCAGAAGATTAGAATTATATAAAGAAGTTGTGGATAGAGTTAGATCTAGTGATACAGATGTTGTTTTAAACTTAACTACAGGCATGGGGGGAGATTTAGATATAGGACAAGGAAAAAATCCTCTCGATTTTGGACCAATGACTGATATGGCAAATGTAATGGAGAGAATTGCAAATGCAGAACAGTTTTTACCAGAAATATGTACACTTGATTGTGGAACTTTAAACTTTGGAGATAGTTCAGTAATTACAGTAAACACGCCTAATGATTTAAGAAAGGCTGCTAAGAGATTACAAGAAATAAATGTTAAACCTGAAGTAGAGGCTTTTGATTTAGGAAATATGTGGTTTGGAGCACAACTTTATAAAGAAGGATTGTTAAATGATCCACCAATGTTTCAAATGTGTCTAGGTATACCTTGGGGAGCACCAGCTACACCATTAGCAATGCAAGCCATGAAAGACATTATGCCAAAAGAAGGGGTTTGGTCAGGATTTGCAATTTCAAAAAATGAAATGCCTTTTGTCGCTCAGACTGTAATAATGGGAGGCAATCCAAGAGTAGGGCTTGAAGATAATTTATATTTAGAAAAAGGAAAATTAGCTACGAATGCCCAATTAGTTGAAAAGGCAATTAGAATTGTTACTGATCTTGGTGTTTCGATAATGACACCTGCTGAAACTAGAGAAAAACTAAAATTAAAAAATTATAAATAAATCAAGATTATTTAGTCTACTCTTATAGTGTTTCCATCTACAGGAAAGACTTGACCAGATATTTTTTCACTATCTTTTGAAATTAAAAATGAACACATATTTCCTATATCATCTTCAGAAATCCATGAATTCATTGAAGCCATAGATAAAAAATCTTTTTCAATTATTTTTTTTGAAACTTTAAGAAATTTTGCTTTATCTTTTATTACTCTATCCATTCTATCTCCTTTAATCGTTCCTGGACAAATAGCATTAACTCTAATTTTAAACTTGCCTAATTCTATAGCTAAAGTTTTTGTTACTCCTATAATTGCCCATTTGCTAGCGGCATATGGAGATCGTAATGCAAAACCCATGATTCCAGCTGTAGAAGAAATATTTATTATAGAACCACCTTTATTATTTTTAAGCATTGGTATTGAAAATTTTGTAAAGTAAAAATGGCTTATAACGTTAACTTTTAGTGTTTGTTCCCAATCTTCAGATGTTAACTTTTCAATTGTTCCTGTTGGTCCTGCAATCCCTACATTATTAATTAAAGCATCAATTTTTTTTGTTTTTTTTCTAATTTTATTGAAAAAATTTGAAACCTCATACTCGTCAGAAGCATCACATTCATACGTAAATAATTTTTTTTTATTTAATGGATGTTTTTCTGCTTTTTTTAAAGATTTGGTGTCAATATCACATATATAAACAGTTGCGCCTCTAGAAAGACAAATCTTTGCAGTCGACCAACCAATTCCTGAAGCTCCAGCTGAAATAATGATTTTTTTGTTAATTAGACTTAGCGGCATCAGCCATATGTTCTTTTGTTAAGGCTTTTGAAAGTTCTTTTTGAGTTAAGTATCCTTTTACATTGCCGCTCTTATCAACAACTTCACAATTTGCATTTGAGCAGACAATTTTTGGTAAAAACTCATCTAAAAATTGGTCTTCCTGAACTTTTATAAGATTTGATTTATCAACATTGTTAGACGAATTTGCAGGAGTCATAATAATTTTAGCTTTAATTACTTTTGCTCTATTAACATCTTTAACGAATGCTTCAACATAATCATCTGCAGGGTTCATAATAATTTCTATTGGCGTTCCTACTTGTACCAACCTTCCTCCATTTAATATTCCTATATGATCCCCTAGTCTTAATGATTCATCTAAATCGTGAGTTATAAATACTATTGTTTTTTTTAATTCACTTTGTAAATCTATTAACTGTTTTTGCATATCACTTCTAATTAAAGGATCTAAAGCTGAAAAAGCTTCGTCCATCAACATTATATCTGTATTTGTTGCAAGAGCTCTTGCTAGCCCAACTCTTTGTTGCATTCCACCAGATAATTGATTTGGATACTGGTGTTCAAATCCTATCAAACCCACAGCTTCTATTTTTTCCATTGCTGTCTTATTTCTTTCTTCTGGCTTTTGTCCTTGAACCTCAAGTCCATATCCAACATTTTCCATTACTGTTTTATGTGGGAATAAACCAAACCTTTGGAACACCATACTCATTTTATGTCTTCTAAATTCAATCAATCCTTTTGAATCTAAATCCATAACATTTGTACCTTCAACAGAAACCACTCCTGAAGTTGGATCTATTAATCTATTGATGTGTCGGATTAGTGTTGATTTTCCAGATCCCGACAACCCCATACAAACAAAAGTTTCACCTTCTTCAATATTTAAAGAAACATTATCCAAACCAACAGTATGACCAGTTTTTTCTAATATTTCTTCTTTTGTAGCTCCGTCCTGAACCATAGGAAGAACTTTAGAAGGCTGGTCTCCAAAAATTTTGTATACGTTTTTAATTTCAATTTTACTCATATTTTTATAACTTCATTTTTTTTGTTTTTGTTCTTTCTTGAATTTTCTCTCCGTAAGATTGTGTAATTCGATCGAATATAATAGCTAGCAAAACAATTGCAATACCTGCTTCAGTAGCCATGCCTACATTTAATTGTTGTAGTCCTAACAAAACTTCATCTCCAATTCCTCTAGTTCCTATCATAGAAGCTATTACTACCATTGCTAACGCCATCATTGTGCATTGGTTAATTCCTTGCATTATATTTGGAAGGGCTAAAGGCAATTGTACTCCCCATAGTTTTTGTTTTTTACTTGCCCCAAAAGCCTCCGCTGCTTCTACAACTTCTGTATCAACCAATCTAATTCCAAGATCAGTTAATCTTATTAAAGGAGGAACAGCATATACAAATATTGCAAAAATAGCTGGAACTGCGCCTAAACCAAATAATAAAATTCCTGGAATTAAATAACAAAAACTTGGAATAGTTTGCATTAAATCAAGTATTGGTAATATGGCATTTCTTACTTTTTTATTTCTTGCCATCATTATTCCAACAGGAATACCAATGACCAAACAAAGCAACATTCCAATAACAACTATACAAGTCGTCATAATACATTTATCCCAATACCTAGGACTTAAGAAGCCTAGAAAAAAAACACAAAAAGCAACCATAATAGTTGTTCCCATATTTTTTCCACTAGCAAAATATGCAAGAGCAATTACTGAAATCATTAGTAATGGCCAAGGCAACCCAACCATAAAATTTTTCATATCTGTATAAAGACCTAATAAGAAATTATTAATTCCTTCAAAAAACATTCCATATTCTGTAATAAGTTTATCAAAACCATCATTTAAATAAGGCATTAATGGAAGATCTAGCCACTTAGGCCAGTTACCTAACCAAGACAAATCTGTAAATAAAACTGAAACACTTTCAGGTCTATATTTTGAGCTTGTATACGCAACATAAACCATTGCACAAAAAGCTGCTAAATATAGCGAATATAAAATATGTTTTTTATATTTTCCCATTTATTCTTTCTTTAAAAACTAAGAGCCCTTTCGGGCTCTTAGAATTAATATTTATTTAAAAATTAAAGAGTATCTTTAACTTTTGCTGCAACATCAGCTGGTACCCATTTTGTCCACATACCAGTGTTTGACAAGAAATGCTTAGCTGTTGCTTCCATGTCTCCACCTGATTCATCCATATAGAATGCAAGTGATCTGTTTACATCAGCTGTTGGCACAGAATAAGCTCTAACAAAGTCTATAATTTTTTTATTAGATTTTTTATTTGCAAATTTTGTTGATGCAGATTTTGTTAAAGCCATATTTACATAGGCGCTCGCACATGTATCTGTATATGCATCAGGTCCATCAGCTTTAATCTTTTCTACAACTGCCATCATTTTAGTCCAGCAATCTGCTTTATATGCAGGCTCTTCAAGTTGAACTAAATCAACTTTGCCCATCAAACCTGTTGGTGTCCAGTAATACGAAAATACGGGCTTACCTTTTTTAAATGCACCAGCAATCGCTGCATCTAAAGCTCCACCTGAACCTGGATCAAAGTTAGTATAGTATTCATCTAATCCATAAACTTTGTGTTTAACTAGGTTTATAGTGTAACAAGTCCATCCCGATATACAGCTTGTCATTCTACCTTTCCCTGGTTCTTCAGGGTCCGCAAATAATTTTGCGATCTCTGGTTTCTTCATGTCCTCAACAGATTTTAAACCATACTTATCTGCAGTTGGTTTATCTACATAGAAACCCTGAGTAGATGAAGGAGTGTTAATCCCTAGTTCTATAATTTGACCTTTTGAAACAGCTTCTTCATGCATTTGAACAATATTATCTCTCCAAACTTCAGTGATAATATCAAGTTGCTGATCATAGTGTGCAGCCATTATTGGACTTGTACTACCTTTAGTTACTTCAACTTGACAGCCATATCCATGTTCAAGAATATAACCTACAATAGCTGTGTGAACGTTCGCGCTATCCCAATCAAAATCTCCCAAATGCACCTTGCCACAAGCATTAGCACTTGTTGCGCCAATAGATGTTATTGCAATAAATGCAATCGAAAGAAATATTTTTTTAAGAAATTTCATGAATTCCCTCCATATTATTAGTTTAAACTGGCCGTATTAAAACTTGATACGCAATAAAATACAACCATTAATGAGATTGTTAGTTGTTAATAAAGTAAGGAAAAATCCATATAAATTGTAAAGATTCAATTATAAATTGAATTGAAAACAAATTTAATTAAAATAATAATTAATTTATGTCTATAGAAATTTCTAAAGTTTCAAAAAATGGTTCAGCATTAAATGTTGAATGGAGTGATGGTGAAAAAAGCAATTTTCACTTTATGTGGCTAAGGGATAATTGTCCAACAGCTCATGATAAAGATTCAAGACACAGGATGTTTAATATACTTGAAGTTTCAACGAAAATAGAACCTAAAACATGTAGAATTAATAACGAAGGGAAGTTAGAAATTGAGTGGAGCGAAGGAAATCATGTAAGTTATTATGATCAAGAATGGTTAAGAAAAAATTGTTATACAATAAACAATAATAAAAAATATACCTCTCCTTATCAATTATGGGACCATTCTTTACAAAAAAATTTAGAGACTATTCGAATAGATCATGATGAAATTATTAATTCAGAAGAAGGTTTAATAAAATGGTTAGAGCTTTTACATTATAAGGGAATTGCAGTTGTTAAAAATGCCCCAACAGAAAAAGAATCTGCTTTTAAAGTTTTAAACAGAATAAGTCACACAAGAGAAACTTTTTTTAAAACTCCATTTGAGGTTATTAATATTCCAAAACCAAATAACTCAGCTTACACAGCGCACGCTTTGAGGAATCATATGGATCTACCTTGGTTTGAAAATCCTCCAGGTTATCAGTTTCTTCATTGTTTAATTAATTCTGCAAAAGGAGGAGACTCTTCCGCAATAGATGCTTTTGCAGTAGCAGATTATTTAAGAAACAATGAAAAAGAAATATTTGAAACACTTGTAAATATACCTCTTAAATTTAAAGATAAAGATTACACGCAAGAAGCCCATAGAAGTTTTTATGCTCCAGCAATTTCTTTAACTAAAGATGGTGATTATAACGATATAAGATTTAGCGTAGCAACTATGGACGCCTTAGATTGTCATCCAGATGTTATGGATAAAGTCTACAAAGCTCACCATAGATTTGGAAATCTTTTACACGATGATAAGTTTCAAATAAATTTTAGGCTTGAGCCTGGCGATATTTTTTCATTTAATAATAGAAGAGTTTTACATGGTAGAACAGAATTTGACCCAAATTCAGGTCATAGGCATCTCCAAGGTTATTATATGGATCGTGATGAAATTATAGGA
>CABXCB010000010.1 GCA_902510635.1 uncultured Pelagibacteraceae bacterium | reverse complement strand
TAATTAATCATGACAATACATTTAAAAATGAAGATAAAATTTTAAATGTATTTAAAAATACTTTAGGTGATGAAATAACAACAAATATTGTATTTTCTTGTGGTTCTGGAGTAACTGCTTCTGTTTTGGCACTTGCATATTCTTTAATAAATAATAAATATATGCCAACCATTTACGATGGTTCTTGGGCAGAATACGGAAAAACAAAAATATGAAAAGATCAACAAAAGTAATTTCTATAATAATTGTCTTCTTTTTAATCATAGCTTCAGTGATTGTTGCAAGAACTATGATTGGAAAACATTTCCAAAAAAAATTTGGTAAAAGACCCCCTCCAGGAATTGTTGTAGCTGAAGTGGTAAAAAAAGAATTTTCAGAAAAAATTGAAACATTTGGAACCGCAATATCAAATAAAACAAAATCTTTTAGAATAAAAAAGGAAGATTTAATAGGTGATTTAAAATTAAACAGCTATGTCAAAAAAGGTGATGCAAT
Source organism: uncultured Pelagibacteraceae bacterium (assembly GCA_902510635.1). Lineage (GTDB taxonomy): Bacteria > Pseudomonadota > Alphaproteobacteria > Pelagibacterales > Pelagibacteraceae > Pelagibacter. Next base: position 24,531 of record CABXCB010000010.1, on the reverse strand, counting down.
TATTAAGTTAAAAAGTGGAAATATTGTAGCGCCGTTTAACGGAGTAGTTGGATATACTGGTTTAACTGAAGATATATTTGTTTCTGATAGTATATTTATTATAACTTTAGATGACAATTCAGTAATCTATTCTGATATTAAAATTCCTGAAAACTATTCCTCTACTATTAAAAAAGGGCTACCAATAGAAGCAAAAGTTTCAAGCTATAAAAATAAAATTTTTGTAGGAGAAGTCGATTTCATCTCAAGTAGAATAAATGCTGAAACTAGAAGTTTGCTAACTAGAATTAAAATTGCTAATTCAAATTTAGAATTAATATCAGGCTCTCTGCTTGAGGTAAGCGTAAAGTTTAATTTAAGATATTCTCTTAGTATACCAGATACTAGTGTAATGATGGAAGGTGAAAAAGCTTACGTCTATAAAATATCAAAAGATAATGTTGCAAATAAAATTGAAATAAAAATTGGTACAAGACAAGAAAGTAATATTGAAGTTTTATCTGGATTAAGTATTGGAGACATAATTGTTGCTGAGGGATTAAAAAAAGTTTACCCAAAAAGTAAAATCAAACCTATTGAAAAAGGCTCAAAAAATATTGAGTCTGATTGGAAGAAAAAAACTTAATTAAATGCTCATAACTGAATTAAGTATTAGAAGACCTGTTGTTTCTTGGGTAATGTCTTTAATTTTAATTGTATTTGGACTTTTTGTTTTTTGGAAGTTGCCAGTAAGAGAACTTCCATCTGGTCTTCAGCCCCCAGTAGTACAGGTACAAGTTGATTATGCATCTGCTTCTGCTCCTATAATTGATCAAGAAGTAACACAGGTTTTGGAAGATGTGATTGGTGGTGCAGAAGGAATTAAAAATATAGATTCTAAATCTTCAAATGGAAGAAGTACAATAAAAGTTGAGTTCGATACAAGTATCGACTTAGATAATGCAGCTAATGATATAAGAGAAAGAGTTGCACGAGTTGTTGATAACTTACCTTCGGAGTCAGACCCTCCACAAATACTTAAACAGGCAGCAGGATTTACTACAACAATGTGGTTGTCACTTTCATCCTCTACTTGGAGTGATTTAGAACTCGGTGATTATGCTGAAAGATATTTAGTAGATACTTTTTCAAGTGTAAAAAATGTTGGTAGAATTTTAGTTGGTGGGCTAAGAGAATTAAGTATTAGAGTTTGGGTAGATCCTATTAAATTAGCAGCAAATGATTTAACTGTTCAGGAAGTTGAAAGAGCTATGAGAGGTGAAAATATTAGGTTACCTGCAGGTACTCTTGAGGCAAATAATATAGATTTAACCTTAAACCTAGACAAATCCTATAATAGCATAGAATCGATCAAACAACTTCCAATTAAAAAAACTAATAAAAAAGTCGTGGTATTATCTGATGTTGCAAATATAGAGTTTGGTCCAGTTTCAGAAAAAACTTTATTTAAAGCACAAAGAAAAGACAGATTAAATTTAAAGACAGTTGGAATTGGGATATATGCAAAAAGTGGGGCATCAACTGTAGAACTTTCTAGAGAAATTAAAAAAAAAATTACTGAAGTAAATAAATCCTTACCTAATGGACTAGAACTAGAGGTGGCATTTAATAGAGCCACTTATGTAGGAGCAGCAATTAATGAAGTGTATAAAACTCTTATAATTGCTTTTGTTTTAGTTGTAATAATTATTTATTTATTTTTAGGCAATTTAAAAGCTGTAATCGTTCCAGCTATAGCTTTGCCAGTAAGTTTAATAGCCTCATTTCTTGGAATTTACATATTTGGATTATCAATAAATATTTTTGTTCTTTTAAGTTTTATATTAGCGATTGGTATAATTACTGATGACTCTGTAATTATGACAGATGCTATTTATAGAAGAATAGAAAATGGAGAGAGTCCTCTAGTTGCAGCATATAAAGGATCTAAACAAATTACATTTGCAATTATTGCAACTACACTAATTCTTATTGCTGTCTTTTTGCCACTAATATTTATTGAGGGTATTTCTGGAACTCTATTTAGAGAAACTGCAATAGCTTTATCATTTTCTATAGTTGTATCATCCTTTGTTGCTTTAACTTTATCTCCAATGCTTGCAAGTAAATTTCTAAATAAAAAAAATAGTAAAAATTTTGTTATAAGAAAATTTGAAAAATTTTTCTTAGGTTTTTCAAAATTTTACCAGGAGACATTGGAAGTCTTGGTTAAAAAAACAAAAACTATTTCGCTTTTTATTATATTTATAATTATAGCTTCTGTTTTATTATTTAATTTTTCAAAAAAAGAATTATTACCAATGGAAGATAGAGGTGCTTATCTAGTCATTGGCTTTACTGATGAAGGAAGTTCTTTTGAGTACACACAAGAAAAAGCTCAAGTTATTGAAAAAAGACTCATTCCCTTATTACAAGCTGAAGACAGTCCTTATTCACGTTTTATTATGAGAGTGCCTGGTTTTGGAAGCTCAGCTACTTCATACAATAGCTTTATAATAATTGCTTTGCTAGATCATTGGAAAAATAGAAAACAAGATTCTCAAACAGTAATGAGGCAGGCTATTGGAAAAATTGTTACAGTGCCCCAAGCTGTAGCCTTCCCAATATCTCCTCAATCAATAAGAGTCTCAAGTTATAACAAACCGGTTCAAATGGTTATTTATGGAAGTACTTATGAAGAATTGGAAAGTATTCAAAATGAAGTAATTAGGAAATTAAGAAGAAATAGAAATTTATCGAGATTAGAATCCGATTACTCAAGAAATAAACCTGAGGTAAAATTAATAATAAATAAAAGTAAGGCAAAAGATTTGGGTGTCTCTACTGAAACAATTGGTAAAAGTTTAGAAACACTTTATGGAGGTAAAAGAGTTACAACATTTAATAAATTAGGTAAGGAATATCCAATAATATTACAGCAATATTTATCAGATAGAAGAAATAAAGAAGGAATATCAAAAATTTTTGTAAGATCAGATACAACTGGAAAATTAATATCACTAACTAACCTGGTAAATTTTGAAGAAGAAGGAACTGCAAAAGAATTGTCTAGATACAACAGGCAAAGAGCGGTCACTATTTCAGCTAATATTTCAGAAAATTATACTCTTTCAGAAGCAATTAAGTATCTAGAGAATATAATGGCTGAAGTTTCTCCTAAAAGCCAAATTACATGGAAAGGTAAGTCAGAAGAAATAAAAGAGACAAGCAATGAACTTTTTATCATATTTGCTTTAGCATTATTAACAGCATATCTGGTTATGGCAGCAACATTTAATTCATTTGTCCATCCATTTATAATTATTCTAACTGTTCCTTTGGCAATTTTTGGTGGATTGGTTTTTATTTTATTTTTAAATAGTTCAATAAATATCTTCTCACAAATTGCACTAGTTATACTTATTGGAATATCCACTAAAAATAGTATTTTAATAGTTGATTACGCTAATCAAATTAGAACAACAGGAAAAAATATTGAAACAGCAGTTAAAGAAGCTTGCAGTATAAGGTTCAGACCAATTATCATGACTTCTCTAAGTACTATGATTGCCATGATGCCTTTAGTAATCGGAAATATTGGCCCAGGAGCTGGCGAAGGTTCTAGATTAGCAGTTGGCGCTACAATTTTAGGAGGAATGATAATTTCTACATTCTTTACACTTTATGTAACTCCAACAATGTATTTATCTTTAGCAAAGAATACCAAAAGAATAGATGCAGTAGATATAGAGTTAAAAAAAGAACTTCATTAAAAAATAATATATTTATTTGTACTTAATACATTTTTGCATTTAGCAAGTTGATTTTTATATTTTGCAGATTGTTTTTCTACTTTTTTTGCAATTAATATAATTTTATTATTACTTTTATAATTTTTATAATTTCCCCAACCTTCATGGTAAGCAATATATTGTCTAAAAACATCTTTCTTAGATATTTTTAATATTTGTGAACTTTTATTTGTATACCATCCAATAAAATCAACACTATCTTTAAATCTTGCCCTAGTAGCTAAAGATTTATTATTTTCTTTTTTATATTGTTCCCAAGTACCTTTAACTGCTTGAGAATATCCAAAAGAACTGGAAGGTCTTTTGTAAGGAATAACTTTAAATAATTTTAATCTTTGAGGCTTTGCCAACCAATCAAAATCTGATTCCATTTTTATAAAAGCTAATTGTAAATGAACAGGAGTTCCCCATTTTTTTTCTGTTTTTTTGACATGTTTGTACCAAAAATATCTTTCAGAAAATATTGAACAACCATCAGCAGTATTTTTAGGAATAGATGAACAAGCTGAAATTAAAAAAAATAAAAATATAAATAATAATTTTTTATTTAGAATCACTAATAAACTTATAGTTTATTTATTTTTTTTTCTCCATTCTTCTGGCAAAATAAATTTTCCAGACCACATGCCTTCTTTTTTTATCATTGCTTCTTCTTGATCTTTTAAATATTTATCTGAATATCTTAAATAAGCTACTGCATGTCCTGAAATTACCATGGCCTGATTGAGATTATATATTCTTTTTGGACCCACAAAGCACTCTCCGAGCACTCTATTATATTTGTCAAACTCAGAATAATAACAAAATACTTCTTTCAGATTTCTTAAGTTCTTTACATCATCAATAAATGATATCAGAAAATTTTTTGATACATGGCCACATGCATAATCTTTATTATTTTTATCCTTACACAATTGTTTCATCTCTGGAGCATCGATTCCCAAAAGTCTTATTCTATGTTTTTCAATTCTTATTGAATCTCCATCAATAATTTTTGCTTTACCAGAAATAAATTTTTCTTGACTATGTAATTGGGTTATAAAAAATAAAATAAATATACTAAATAAACTCAGACTTAGCTTTTTCGTTAAGCTCATCCATTTTCTTTCTAATATCTTCATCTGGTATATTATGATTTTTTAAATCTTCTTTTACTTTTCTAAAAACATCTTCATCTCCAGCTTCAGCAAAATCTGCTTTAATTACAGATTGAATATATTCTTTTTCTTTTTCTTCATTGTAACCAAGAATCTTTGAGGCCCATTGTCCTATATATTTATTTCTTCTAGCGCTCACTTTAAACTGAAGCTCTTGATCGTGTGCAAACTTTTTTTCAAAACCTTTTTGTCTCTCATCAAATGAACTCATTTTTTTCTCCAAAAATTAAATAAAATTAAAATACAAATAGGTATTAAAACTCCAACAATGTTACCAAATAAATCAGAAAATTGAAATGATCTGTTTGGTATAAATAAATGTAATAATTCAAGAATTATCGAAATTGAAATTAAATATAAAATAATTATTTTTAAACTCTTAAAATAACTCATTAAACCCACCGAAGATAATAAAATAAAGGCATATACATGATTGGAAGACAACATAAAGAAATCTGTTGATATTTGTGGTTGCCTGGAAATATCTTTATAAATATAAAAACCCAATAAACTTCCTGGATAAACATATAAAAATACAAATATAATGTTTAAAAGATGAAATATTATTTTTATCATTTATAAATTTATCTTATAATTAAATTTTAACTATGAGTCATTTAATTTTAGTAAGACACGGCCAAAGCGAGTGGAATTTACAAAAAAAATTTACTGGATGGGTAGATGTTGAATTAGCACCAAATGGAAAATTAGAAGCTTGTAAGGCTGGCGAGCTTATTAAGGAACTAAATTTAAATTTAGATTATTTTTTTTGTTCTTATCAAAAAAGAGCAATAGAAACTTTAAACTTAATATTAAATACTTTAAGAATTAAAAATAATTATACAATTAAAGCCTGGGAACTCAATGAAAGACACTATGGTGCTTTAACTGGTCTCAATAAAGATGAAATGAAAGAAACTTTAGGAGAGGATAAAGTTTTAAAATTTAGAAGATCTTGGGATATTAGACCAGAACCATTAAATAAAAATAACCCTTATCATCCTATTAATATTGAAATTTATAAAAATATACCAAAAGATAAAATTCCTGACACCGAGTCTTTGAAAGATACTTATGAAAGAGTAATTCCATATTTTAAAAAAAATATTATAGATAAACTGAATAAAAATATAATTATTGCAGCTCATGGAAATTCAATCAGAGCTTTATGTAAATATTTATTTAATATAGATAATGAAAAAATTTCTAAGTTAGAAATTCCAACAGGAAATCCTTTATTAATCAAATTCGATAATAATAAAAAAGTTAAAGAAGCTTTATATTTAGATAAAAAGAGAGCTAACGATTTAATTATTTTTAACTAATTTATTGTAAATTTCCAAATCAGTTAAATGAATAAAATGCTGTTTGCTTTCAAAACCATATAACATTTTATTTTTTATTGCATAATCCCAAATCTTAGTAACTGAAAATGGCATAACTTTTTCATTTTTAAATAAACTTTTGTTAATAATTTGAAGACCTGTATATATAAATTTATTTTCTTTATTTTTTAATAGCAGTTCATCACTTAATGAAAAATCACCTTTCATTCTTTTATCAAAGCTATTTTCTTTATTAACAATCATTAATAAATTTTTTATTTTTTTTTCAAAGTAGTGGCTAATCATATTTAATGCCGTTTCCAAATAATTCTCACCCCAAATAGTATCTGGATTTAAAACAATAAAATCATTTTCATCAGATTTATTAATTAAATTTAAAATACCTCCTCCTGTATCTAAAATTTCATAACCATCATTAAAAATTTCAATATTTGAATTTGATTTATACTTTAAAATAAAATTTTTAATCTGATCATGAAGATAAAATGTATTAATTTTTATATTTTTAATCTTTAATTTTTCTAAAAAATTTATTGAATTTTCTAATAAAGTTATTTCATTAATTTTAATTAACGGTTTTGGAATTTTTAAAGTCATTGGATTTAAACGTTTTCCATATCCGGCACATAAAATTAATGCAGTATTAATTTTCATATTTATTTCTTTGTTTTTTTGAAAAATATTTATCTAAAATAGTTTTTAGTTCTATAAATTTTTTATTTTTTTCTGTTCTTTGCTCAATTAACCTCCACGTATAGGGTATTAATTTTAAATAATTATCTTTTTTATCTCTAATTGATAATCTGGTGAAAATTCCAATTATTTTTAAATTCCTTAAAACTGATAAAATTTCAAAATCATTTTTGAAATTCTGAATATTGATTTTTTTATTTGTTTTAATGTACTCTTTAAAAATATCTTGTTTAAGTCTTGTGCTAGTTTTTAATCTCACATCATCTATTAAAGAAGCTAGATCATAAGCTACGTTTCCAAAAACAGCATCTTGGCTATCTATAATACATAACTTTTTATTTTTAATCATTAGATTTGAAACATGAAAATCTCTATGAACAAATGTCCGGTTACTAAATTTAATTTTATTAATTAAACTCTTTAAAACTAAAATTAATTTTTTTTTTAGTAAAGTTTGATATTTTTTTTTTATTTTTTTTGAAACATACCAATCTATAAATAACTTAGCTTCATTTAAAAGAATTTTTTTTGAATATTTTGGTACCTCATAGATAGAACCATAAAATGTTTTTATTTTTTTTGTTTTTATTTTTTGAACTAAATTTAACAATTTAATAATATTTTTATAATAAATTAATTTTTTTTTTTTATTATTTTTTATTTGTTGATAAACTGTAGTATTGCCAAAATCTTCTATTTGAATATTTTTTGATTTATAATTTTGACTAATTAATTTGGGTGCCTTAATTTTATTCTTAATTAAGATTTTATTAATTGCATCATAAATTAATAAATTCTTTCTAGTCTCTCTTTTACTAACTACAATGATATTATTATTATACCTATAAAATTTTCTAAAAGATGCATCTCCAGATAATGATTTAAGTTTATTTAAATTCATTAATTATTTTTTTTTTATTTTCAGAAAATATTTCTAAATTTCTACGCTCAAAATTATCATCATAACTAAAATATAATTCAATTATTTTTTTTGGCTTATCAGAAATTATTTCTGGCCATTCTACTAAAGTAACCATTTCTGAATTATCTTCGAATATTCCAATATTGTATATCTCTTTTGGGTCTTTAATTTTAAACAGATCATAGTGATTTATAATAATCTCATTAATTTTATATTGATTTACGATATTAAATGTTGGACTTGGAACTTCTGTTAGTTTGAGTTTGTTTTTTCTTTGTAAATTGTTAATTAGATGTTTAATGAATGTTGTTTTGCCTACGCCTATTTCTCCATACAAAAAAATAATATCTCCTTTTCTAATAAAGTTTGAAAATTTTTTAGAAATTGATTCTGTATTTTTTTCTAAACTAATATCAATCTTGCTACTTTTAGTAGCGATAGGCATCTGGTTTGTAAGGTCCATCAGGTGTTACACTGATATAATCTGCCTGGTCTTTAGACATTTTTGTAAGTTTGGCACCTACTTTTTCCAAGTGTAATCTTGCAACTTTTTCATCCAGGTGTTTTGGTAAAACGTAAACTTTCTTTTCGTACTTATCTGAATTATTCCATAGTTCTATCTGAGCAGTTACTTGATTAGTAAATGAAGCACTCATTACGAAGCTTGGATGTCCAGTTGCACAACCTAAGTTAACTAATCTTCCTTCTGCAAGTAATATTATTCTTTTATTACTTGGTAAGGTTATTTCGTGAACTTGTGGTTTAATTTCATCCCATTTATAATTTTTTAATGCTTCAACTTGAATTTCATTATCAAAGTGTCCAATATTGCAAAGTATTGCTCTATCTTTCATGTCCCTCATATGATCAGCTGTAACTATGTCTTTGTTTCCTGTTGCTGTTACAACTATATCTGCCTCTTTAATCATATCGTCCATAAGTACAACCTCATAACCTTCCATTGCAGCTTGCAAAGCACATATTGGATCAGTTTCAGTAACCATTACTCTTGCTCCACTTTGTCTTAATGAAGCAGCGCTACCTTTTCCAACATCTCCAAATCCTGCAACGATTGCAACTTTACCTGACATCATTACATCTGTTGCTCTTTTAATTCCATCAACCAAACTTTCTCTGCAACCATATAAGTTATCAAATTTAGATTTTGTAACAGAGTCATTTACATTAATTGCTGGTACTAATAATGTTCCCTGAGCTTCCATCTTTTTTAGTGCTAGTACCCCAGTTGTTGTTTCTTCGGACAACCCTTTAATATCTTTTAATAAATCTTTATAATCTTTATGCATAAGTGCAGTTAAATCACCACCATCATCAAGAATCATATTTGGTTTCCAATCTTTTTTTCCCTCGATTGTTTGTTTCACACACCACCAATATTCTTCTTCAGTCTCTCCTTTCCATGCAAACACTGGTATGCCCACTTTTGCAATAGCTGCTGCTGCATGATCCTGTGTTGAAAAAATATTGCATGAAGACCATCTTACTTCCGCTCCTAAATCTACTAGAGTTTCTATAAGAACTGCAGTTTGAATTGTCATGTGAAGACATCCCAAAATTCTTGCACCTTTAAGAGGACTTTTTCCATTGTACTCTTTTCTCAATGCCATTAGTCCAGGCATTTCAGTCTCTGCTAAGGAAATCTCTTTTCTTCCAAATTCTGCCTGGGATATATCTTTAACTTTAAAATCACTCATGAAGAACGCCTTTTAACAACTTTATAAAATTTTATCAACTACTAATGATCAAACTTTTGGGAAAATTATTTCAATTAATGCGCCTTTTTGACCCACATTGTTAGAAGCATAAATTTTACCATTGTGTAACTCAACAAGATTTTTAACGATATTTAATCCTAATCCAGAATGTTCTCCAAATTTATTTGGGCGATTGCTATAAAATCTCTTAAAAATTTTGCTTGTATCATTTTCTTTAAAGCCCTCTCCTTCGTCAATAACACTTAAAATTATATTTTTTTCTTTTTCGTCTCTTGAAAGGATAACTTTGATCGTTTGGTTTTCTCTACTAAAGGAAATTGAATTATCTAATAAATTTGCAATAATTTGTTCAATTCTATTTTCTATTCCTAAAATATTATACTTAATTGATTTGTTTGAATTTATTTTAATTTTAATTCCATTTTTTGAATTATGAATACTGTTGAAATCATCTACTACAGATTCTGCTATTAATTTTAAATCAATTTTTTTCATTTGTTCATTTGTTATTGCAACTTCATCTTTAAGCATCTGAGAATAATCAGTAATTAATCTTTCAATTCTTTCTACATCATGCAGAAGTATATCAACTAATTTCCTTCTCTGAATCACATCTGTAGTTTCCGAAATTATTTCAGATGCACTTTTCAAAGAAGCAAGAGGATTTCTGATTTCATGAACTAAATCAGTTGAAAAATTCTCTGCAGTATTAATCCTACTATTTAACTCACTTGTCATTTCGTCCAAAGAGCTAGAAAGAATTCCTATTTCGTCATTTCTATTTTTTACGATTTGAATATTCGTTTTTTGTTTATTCTTTTCTTTAATTGACTTTGTAAAATTAACTAATATTTTAATTGGTTTTAAAAAATATCTATTCAAAACTAATGAAAAAATCAAAATTACAATTGCAACAACGAGCGCCGTTCTAAAAACAAATATTTTTCTTTCATTTATTGCATTCCTAATATCGTTTGCTTTTTCACTAATAGCCAGGTAACCAATATTATTTTTGCCATCATTGACATTTTTAATTGTAATTAATAAAAATTGATCATAATTTTCTTGAACAAAAGTATATGGTTTACCAAAATCAGAAGATTTGGAATAATCGATTACTATTTCAGAAAAAGTCTTAGATTTATTTTTATTTTTTTGAATAATATTTTTCTTATTTGATATTTTATCTTTATCTTGAATGTTCATCTCAATAATTTCTAGTCTTTGGCTAAATGATCTTGGATCTAAATCTAGTGTATCGGTATCACCTATCAATTCAAATTTATTATCAAACATCATTACACGATCTAAATTTTGAAAAAGAAATCTTGTTGAAAAAAGAAATTTTCTTATATCGTCCTTATTAAATTGGATTTTTAACCTTCGTATATGATCAACTGTATTATTAATAATATTAATATGGTTTGATGTCTTTTTATTAATTAAATTTGGTTGAATTCCTTTTAAATAAATTACTGTCAAACTTCCAAAAATTATAAAAACTATAAGATTTATAAATAAGAATTTTTTAAGTATAGAAATATTTTTTATGAAACTGCTTAACATTAACTTACATTCCAACGATATCCACTTCCATACCTGGTCTCTATTGCAGAAAAATTATTATCTACTTTTTTAAATTTTTTTCTTATTCTTTTTACATGGCTATCTATTGTCCTGTCTTCAATATCGGTATCTTCTCTATAAGCAATGTCCATTAATTGTGACCTTTCTTTAATTATACCTGGTCTTTTTGCAAGTTCCTGAACAATTAAAAATTCTGTAGTTGTAAGTTTATCTGGCAATTGTTTTCCATCCCATTCACATTCAAGCTGCGAAGGGTCTAATCTTAGCTTGCCATGATTAATAACATTTTTCGTTTCTTCAATGTTGCTTGGATTTTTTTTTCTTAATTGTACTCTTATTCTTTCAATAAGTACTTTTATTGAAAATCCTCCAGACTTTTTTATAAAGTCATCTGCTCCTAATTTTAATCCTAGTAGCTCATCTATTTCATCATCTTTTGATGTCAAAAAAATTACAGGTAAAGAAGTTTTTTTTCTTAATTTTTTAAGTAATTCTTCGCCATCCATCTTAGGCATTTTTATATCTATAACAGCTAAATCGGGAGGTGTTCTTGCAAGACCTATTAGAGCACTTTCACCATCTAAATAAGTTTGAATTTTAAAACCTTCTTTTTCTAATGCAATACTTAAGCTGGTTAAGATATTTCTATCATCATCTATTAATGCAATTGTTTCTTTCATAATCTAATTAAAAATACTAAATTGTCCTAAATTGGGCAATACCTAATGATTAATGAAGATCTCCCCAATTATTACCAACATTAACATCTACTAGCAACGGTATTGAAAATGAGTGTAGATTGCTATTTTTTACACTAGACATTTCTTCTTGAATAATTTGAGAGTATTTTTTTATGTCATCTTTGTGAACTTCAAAAATTAATTCATCATGAATTTGTAATAGTATTTTACAACTTGATTCTTTAGTTTCTTCTAATTTTTTACTAATCCTTATCATTGCCATCCTCATAATTTCAGAAGCTGATCCTTGAATTGGAGCATTAATTGCAGCTCTCTCCTGAAAATTTCTTACATTAAAGTTTTTATCGTTAATCCCTGTTATATGAGTTCTTCTTCCAAAAATATTACTTACATAACCACTCTTTCTACAAAATTTAATTGTGGACTCCATGTATTCTTTAATTTCTGGAAATTTTAAAAAATATGAATTTAAAAATTCCTCAGCTTCAATATTAGAAACACCAATTTGTTTTGCTAGTCCGTATTGTGAAATACCATAAATTATTCCAAAATTTATAGCTTTAGCCTTTCTTCTTGTGTCTGTGTCTACTTCGTTGATATTAAGATTAAAAACCTGGCTTGCAGTGAGTGAGTGAATATCTTCTTTATTTTTAAAAGCTTTTTTTAACTCTTTTACATCTGCTAAATCTGCCAAAATTCGCATTTCAATTTGATTATAATCTGCTGAAATTAGCTTACTATTTTTTTCTGCTACAAAAGTTCTCCTAATTTCTTTTCCATCTTCAGATTTAATTGGAATATTTTGTAAGTTTGGATCGCTTGAAGCTAATCTCCCTGTTGAAGTTGCTGCTAAGAGAAATGAGGTATGAACTCTCTTAGTATTGGGGTTTATATGCTCTTGCAAAGAATCGGAGTAAGTATTTTTTAGTTTTGCTACCTGTCTCCACTCTAGTACTAATTTTGGCAGTTTATGACCTTTAAAAGCAAGATCTTCTAGAACTTGAGCACTAGTTGCATAACTGCCTTTTTTTGTTTTTTTCAATGATGCTATTTTCATTTCATTATACATAACCTCTCCAAGCTGTTTAGTAGATCCAATTTTAAATTCTTTTTTTGCAACTTTGTAAATTTCTTTTTCCAAGCTATTAATTTTTTTTTCAAATTTATCTGAAAGAAGTTGAAGAAACTTTTGATCTACCTTAACACCATAAATTTCCATTAATGCTAAAATTTTAATTAGTGGTTTTTCAAAAATCTCATAAATATTAAGTAATTTTTCTGATTTTATATTTTTAGAAAAAATTTTATATAATCTAAAAGTTATATCTGCGTCTTCAGCAGCATAATCTTTAGCTACATCAATTTTTACTTCACTAAAATTAATCTGTTTTTTTCCACTTCCTACAATATCTTTAAAAGCTGTCGTTTTATGATCTAAATGAATTTCTGACAATATATCCATATTATGTCTATTTTTGCCTGCATCTAATACATATGACATAAGCATAGTATCTTCCATTGCATTCATATCTATTCCTCTATGATACAAAATAATATAATCAAATTTTATATTTTGCCCAATTTTCTTAATACTTTTATCTTCTAGTATTGGCTTAATTTTTTTAATAACCTTTTTTTCTTCCAGGTTTTTACCCTCTGCATGACCTATTGGTATATAGCAAGCTTTTCCAATTTTTGTGGAAAATGAAATACCTAACAACTTAGCTTGGTGAGGATCTAAAGAGCTAGTTTCAGTATCAACTGCAATTTCACCATTTTCTTCAGCATCATTTAACCATTTGTCTATATCTTCTTCTTTTTCAATTAATTCATAATTTTTTTTTGAGATTTTATGGTTTTTATTTTCTTTATCAAAGTTTTTTCTTTCATTTAAAAATTCTACATCTCCATAAGTAGAAATAACAGAGCTTAATAATCTGTTAAACTCCATTTCTCTTAAGAAATTATATAATTTATCTTTATCAATTTCTTTTAATTCAAATTCAGAAATATGATTTTTAACTGGAACATCTTTTTTTAATGTGACTAATTTCTTACTAATAATTGCTTTATCTTTATTTTGAATTAAAGTTTCCCTTCTTTTATTTTGTTTTACTTTGTCTGCATTTTTTAATAAATTTTCTAAATTATCGTATTGATTAATTAACTCTGCAGCAGTTTTTACTCCTATTCCTGGAACTCCAGGGACATTATCACTGCTATCTCCTGCCAAGGCTTGTACATCAATAACTTTATCTGGATTGACGCCAAATTTATTATTTATATCTTCATTTGAGATAAATTTATTTTTCATTGGATCATAAATTCGAATATTTTTTTTATATAATTGCATTAGATCTTTATCAGAGGAAATAATAGTTACTTTAGCCCCTTCTTTTAAAATTTTTTCTGCGTAAGTTGCAATAAGATCATCTGCTTCATAGTTAATTAATTCAATAGAGGGTAAATTGAATGCTTTTACAGATTTTCTAATAAATTCAAATTGAGGAATTAAATCATCTGGTGCATCAGATCTATTTGCCTTATATTCAGAATATATTTCATTTCGAAAATTTTTTCTGGCTGAATCAAAAATTACTGCGAAGTGAGTTGGCTTATTCTTGTTCTCACTTGATTTAGAGTCTTCGAGTAATTTGAATAACATGCTACAAAACCCACTTACTGCTCCAGTTGGCATTCCATCACTTTTTCTAGAGAGAGGAGGAAGTGCATAGTACGCTCTAAATATATATCCAGAACCATCAATAAGATAAAAGTGATCTGTGTTTTTTATTTTATTCATATATTAATGTTATATAAACTTATGCTAATTTTATAAATGTATAACGATCAATGAATAAAAAAAATGTTTTATATGTAAATGATTTAAATAAAGTTTACTCAAAGAATAGTTTAAAATCAGTACATGCTATTAATAATTTAAACTTAGAAGTGCATGAAGGAGAAATATTTGGTCTACTAGGTCCAAATGGAGCAGGCAAAAGTACTTTTATAAACATTCTAGCAGGCACAACAATTAAGACCTCTGGAACCGTAAAGGTTTGGGGTTTTGACCTTGATATAAATCCTAGACAAGTTAGGGCCTCCATTGGAATTGTTCCTCAAGAAGTAAATGTAGATCCATTTTTTACTCCTTGGAATATTTTAGAGCTTCAGGCAGGAATGTATGGGATAAAAAAGAAGGATAGAATTACAGAAACTATTTTAAAGCTAGTTTCCCTAGAAAAACAATCTAAAAGTTATACCAGAGCTTTATCTGGTGGAATGAAAAGACGTTTATTAGTTGCAAAAGCATTGGTTCATAAGCCACCAATAATTATTTTAGATGAGCCAACTGCGGGAGTAGATGTAGAATTAAGAAGCAATCTTTGGGATAATATGAAACAACTTAATAAACAAGGTGTAACAATAATATTAACCACTCATTATTTAAATGAGGCTGAACAAATGTGTGATCGAATTGGAATATTGAATAAAGGAAGTTTAGTTGCTTTAGATACTACAAAAAATTTATTAAAAAGAATTCAAACAAAAATTGTAAAATTTTCAGTTAATAAAAAAGTTAATATTAATAACAATTCCTTAAATTCTATAAATATATTATCCAATGAATCAAGTGAGGTTATTATCTCCTATGAAAAAAATGCTTTAAATATTAGTGAAATCATAAAATTTATAAATAATCAAAATATTAAAATATTAGATATTTCTACAGATGACGGTGATTTAGAAGATGTTTTTATAAGACTCACAAAAAACTAGATAATTTAACTTAAGAGTAGTAGTATTAATTTATGGAAATAGTTAAAACTCAAAATTTAAAAATACTTAAGTATATATTATTAATATTTTTAGGTTCTATTCTCCTAACTGTATCATCAAAAATCAAAATTCCTTTCTATCCTGTTCCAATGACAATGCAAACATTCGTAGTACTTTTTTTGGGAATGTCCTTTGGATATAAAATTGGTTTAGCAGCTGTAAGCTTATATTTATTTGAGGGAATTATTGGATTACCAGTTTTTTCCAATTCTCCAGAAAAAGGTATAGGTTTAATTTATTTTACCGGTCCAACCATGGGTTATTTAATCGGTTTTTTATTTGCAACTTTTCTAGCAGGATATTTCAATTTTAAAGAAAATATTCTGATTAATTTTATTAAATTATTATTTTCTGTTTCAATAATTTACATATTTGGGATCATTTGGTTGGGAAATTTAATAGGTTGGGACAAACCAATATTTCAGTTGGGAGTAACTCCCTTTTTACTTGCAGAATTATTTAAAATTTCTATTTTAACTCTGCTTGCTAAGAATATTTTTAAATTAAGAAGATTTATCTAGGAGATCTTTTAGATAGAATTCTTTGAAGAGTTCTTCTGTGCATTTTAAGTCTTCTTGCTGTCTCTGAGACATTTCTATTACAAAGCTCAAATACACGATGAATATGTTCCCATTTTACTCTATCTGCTGACATTGGATTTTCTGGTGGAGCAGCTTTTTGATTAGGTTCAGCTAGTAATGCCCTTTCAACGTCATCTGCATCAGCTGGTTTTGCTAAGTAGTCTATCGCACCTTGTTTTATAGCAGCAACCGCTGTTGGAATATTCCCATAACCAGTTAACATTACTACTCTGCTTTTTACATTAGAGTTTTGAATTTCTTTAACAACCTCCAATCCATTACCGTCAGCCAATCTTAAATCAACAACTGCAAATGCTGGTTTTTCTTTTTTAACACAATCAATGCCTTTTTTTACACCTTCAGCTTGAGAAACCTTAAATCCTTTTTTTTCCATAGCTCTAGCCAATCTCTCTCTGAATGGACTATCATCATCAACTATGAGTAGTGATTTATCCTCAAATTTACTAATATTATTAATATTTTCTGATTCAGACATGAGGAATATATGGTGGCGAATAAGTTAAATTTCAATAGCATTATTTGCTTTACATTAGTGATCATATCCCATAAATGCTGAATTTATAAAGCTGCATATCAGCTATGCAGTTTTTTTTTGTTAAATTTTTTTTGAGGAACTTATATGCAAAAATTTAAAACAGTTGAGGAATTAGTAAATCAACTGAAACCAAATGAACCAGTATATTGTATAAGAAAAAAATCTATACAATTAGCATCGAAGATTTTTCTAAATAAATTTCCCGGAAATGTTTTGTACGCTGTAAAAACAAATCCTCATCCATTAATTTTAAAAACTATAGTTGAAAGTGGTATTGATAATTTTGATGTTGCTTCAATTAATGAAATAAAAACTATAAAGAATATTAGCAAGTCAGCCAAGTGCTATTTTATGCATACGGTAAAAAGTAGAGAAAGCATAAAAGAATCATATTTTAAATATGGAGTAAGAGCTTATTCATTAGACTCTAAAGATGAGTTAATCAAAATTATAGAAAGTACAAATCAGGCAAAAGATCTTGAGTTGTTTGTTAGAATTTCAGTTTCTAATGAGCATGCTGAAATTGATTTATCTAAAAAGTTTGGAGCTATGCAATCAGAAGCTGCAGGTTTACTTAGATTAGCAAAACAATATGCAAAAAAAATAGGATTAAGTTTTCATGTAGGATCACAGTGTATGCATCCTATTTCTTATTCGAAAGGAATTTCTGAGATTGGAAATATAATTAAACGTACAAAAATAGTTCCAGACTTTATTAATGTAGGTGGTGGCTTTCCTACAATATATCCAGATTTAGTTCCTCAATCTATTCAAAACTATTTTGAAGAAATCAAAAATGCTTTAGCCAATTTAAAACTAGAAAAATTACCTAAAATAATTTGCGAACCAGGTAGAGCAATTGTTGCAGAAAGTGGATCAACAATAGTTAGAGTAAATTTAAGAAAAAAACAAAAACTTTTTATAAACGATGGAACATATGGATCCCTATTTGATGCAGGATTTCCTAATATTGTTTATCCATCAAAATTAATTACAAGCGGAAGAATTATTTCAAAAAAATTAACTGCTTTTGATTTTTATGGTCCGACCTGTGACAGTATGGATTATATGAAAGGTCCTTTCATCCTACCAAACAATATTAAAGAAAATGATTATATTGAGCTTGGGCAACTTGGTGCCTATGGTTTAACATTTAGAACCGATTTTAATGGTCTTTACTCAGATAAAATATTTGAGGTAGAAGATAATCCAATAATGACAATGTATAGCAAAGAAATTGAAAAACAATTTCTTGTTGCCTAAATGTCAGATAAAAATAATTTAAGACATAATAGCAAAAAAGATTTTCTTAACTCACCAGTTGAGCACATTGATATAACCTCCTTTGATGCAAGAAAAATAATTACATCAATGAAAAAAATGTCCTTTGTTTCTAGAGAAACTGCAAATGCAGCTGGTATATTTAATGAAATGATTAAAGATAAAGATTGTACAATTTTTTTAACTTTGGCTGGATCTACTTCTGCAGCAGGATGTATGCACATTTATAGAGACATGATTAAATATAACATGATTGATGCAATTGTAGCTACCGGAGCATCAATAATTGATATGGATTTCTTTGAAGCCCTTGGATTTAAACACTATCAAGGGTCTCAATTTCAGGATGATGCTGAGCTAAGAAAAAATTATATTGATAGAATATACGATACTTATATCGATGAAGATGAGCTTCAGATGTGTGATAAAATAATATGTGAAATAGCAGATAAGCTAGACTCAAGAAGCTATACATCTAGAGAGTTTATTAATGAAATTGGAAAATATTTAAAAAATAATGCAAAAAAAAAGGGCTCATTAATAGAGACTGCATATGAAAACAATGTCCCAATTTTTTGCCCTGCTTTTACAGACTCAAGTGCTGGATTTGGATTGGTAATGCATCAAGAAAAAAGTCCAAAAAAACATATTACAATAGACTCAATTAGAGAATTTCGTGAGCTAACTGAAATTAAAATTAGATCAAAAGGATCTGGATTGTTTATGATTGGTGGAGGTGTTCCAAAAAATTTTATTCAGGACACAGTTATTTGTGCTGAACTTTTAGGAAAAGAAGTAGATATGCATAAATACGCTGTTCAAATTACTGTTGCAGATTCTAGAGATGGTGCATGTAGTAGCTCTACCTTAAAAGAAGCTAGCTCATGGGGTAAAGTTGATGTAACAAAGGAACAAATGGTTTTTGCTGAAGCAACTAGTGTTCTTCCTTTAATTGCAAGTGATGCTTATCATAATGGTGATTGGAAGAATAGATCTAGAAAAAATTTTTCAAATATATTTGGATAAAAATTGAATTTCTTAACAAACAAACAGGGATTTCTTGGAATTGACAATAAATTCAAAATTAAAGAAAAAGCTATAGTTGTACCATTTGGTTTAGAAAAAACTGTTAGTTATGGTGGTGGAACAAAAAATGGTCCTAAAGAAATTATTAAAGCTTCACATCAAGTTGAATTATACGATGAAGAATTAAACTGTGAACCTTATAAAAAAATTGGAATTAAAACGTTAAAACCATTCAAAATAGATAAAAACATAAATAAAGCATTAATTAAAATGTCAAAAATAAATGAAGAAATTTTAAATAAAAAAATTTTTCCATTAACTCTTGGAGGTGAACACTCAATAACACCTGGTTGTATTGCTCCCTTCACAAAAAAATATAAAAAATTATGTTTACTACACTTTGATGCACACGCTGATTTAAGAGAAAGTTATAATGGAGAAAAATTTTCCCATGCATCTGCAATAAAGAGATGTTTGGATTACAAAAATGTTTCGGTAATATCTTTTGGTATTAGAAATATATCCCAAAGTGAAGTACCTTATTTAAAAAAAAATTCCTCAAGGATTAATATTTTTTGGGCAAAAAATAAAAAGAAATGGAATTTAAATAAATTTAAAAAAATGATCAAAAATAAAACAGTTTATTTAACTTTTGATGTAGATGGATTTGATTCAAGCATCATGCCTGCAACTGGCACACCAGAACCTGGTGGTGTTTTTTGGGATGAAACTTTAGAAATAATAAAAATAGCTATGAAAAATTCAAATATTGTTGGTGCAGATATAAATGAGCTTGCTCCAATAAAAGGTTTTAATTCATATAATTTTTTAGTGGCTAAATTGGCTTATAAGATTTTATCCTACAAATTTTTATATAAATAATTATTAAACAGCTTTAACTGTTCCTAATAATATTCTGAAGGGAATTAACATTAATAGTGCAACAAAAATTTTAACTGCTAAATCTCCCAGCGATAGAGTAAACCAAGGTACACCTGTTGCATAAAAAGATATTGAAAAGAATAAAAACGTGTCAACAGTAGAGCCAATTAAAGAAGATGTTAAAGGTGCTATAAACCATTTTTTTCTTCTTAATTTGTCAAAGATTTGAACATCTAATAACTGAGCAACTATAAAAGCTGCACCAGAACCTATTGCAATTCTAATTGAAATTAAATCTGTAAAATTAGTTGAAAATAATAGTGTAAAAGAAATACCAATTGCAAATCCTACATATACAATTTTTCTTGCTGTTATTTTTCCATAAAATCTATTTGCAATATCTGTTATTAAAAAAGCTATAGGATAGCTAAATGCTCCATAAGTTAAAATTTCATTTAAATTAAAA
The DNA here is from genome assembly GCA_902510635.1 of uncultured Pelagibacteraceae bacterium. Taxonomy (GTDB): domain Bacteria; phylum Pseudomonadota; class Alphaproteobacteria; order Pelagibacterales; family Pelagibacteraceae; genus Pelagibacter. Next base: position 3,963 of record CABXCB010000010.1, on the reverse strand, counting down.
TAACTTATGGGAAATTGTACTAAATAGTTAGAAATTAAAACAACAACTCCCATTAATAATGAAAGTGTTATAAAAACTCTATTCATTTAAGCTGATTTACTTAGTAATGATTTTTTTAGTTTTTTTAATCTAAAAGATAAATTTTTTGCTTTTGTACTTTTAATAAATTGGTCAAAACTACCTTTTTTATCTACAGATCTAACTCCTGCGTTGGATACAGTTAGTCTTATACTTTTATTTAAAATTAGACTTTTAAATCTTACTTTTTTAAGGTTTGGTAAAAATCTTCTTTTAGTCTTATTGTTAGCATGACTAACTTTATGACCTTTAAGAGGAATTTTGCCAGTAAGTTCACATTTTTTTGACATAAAATTTATGATTGTATAAGTGTTATAAAGTTACCAGTCAAGATCAATTTTTACTCCCTACTATATCTGATATATTCTTTACTCTTTCATTTTCTAAAATATTTATTAATTCCTCATTTATTTTTGAAACAATACTTGGCCCTTTATAAACCATACCAGTATAAAGTTGCACAAGATTGGCTCCATTAATTATTTTTTGATATACACTCTGACCAGAATCAACGCCGCCTACTCCTATTATTTTAATTTTATTTTTTAAAATTTTATAAAATTTATTAATTAATTCATTCGATTTTTTTTCAAGTGGTTTTCCAGATAAACCACCTTTTTCTAATTTGTTAATATTAGATAAATTTTCTCTATTTCTATCAGTAGAATTTGAAATTATTACAGCTTCAATATTATGTTTTAAAAGCAATTCCGCAATTATATTAATATTTTCATCTTTAATGTCAGGCGATATTTTTACAACAATTGGTATTTTAGTTTTTAATATTTTTTTTTCTTTTTCTATCAAATCCAAAAGTTTGCTGAGCTCATCTTCATTATGAAAACTTCTTAAATTTTCTGTATTAGGAGATGAGATATTTATTGTCAAATAGTCAGCAAGATTATAAAATTTACGTAGACCGATTAGATAATCTTCTTCCTTGTTATTTGTATCTTTATTTGGTCCTATGTTTATTCCAAATAATCCTTTTGGAGAATTTGAAACAATTCTTGATCTAACTTTTTCAGATCCTGAACTATTAAATCCAAGTCTATTAATTAAAGCTTCATCCTCTTCAAGACGAAATATCCTTGGCTTAGGATTTCCATATTGATTAAGTGGAGTTACTGTTCCAACTTCAACAAATCCAAATCCTAATTTAAATAAAGAATTGTATACTTCAGCATCCTTATCAAAACCTGCTGCAATCCCTATTGGATTTGGAATTTTTTTTCCAAAAATTTCAGTTTCAATTAATTTATTTTTTTTAATTTTATTTTGATAAATAAAATTAAATTTTAAACTTTTAATTGCTAAATCGTGTGCTGTTTCAGGATCTAATTTAAATATTAATGATCTAATCTTTGAAAACATTATTTAATTCTTTCTTTAATTAACTTTTGTGTCTCTTTAACACCAAAAAAACTTATAAAAAAACCCATTCTTGGACCATTTTCATCGCCAAAAACCACTTCATAAATTAATTTAAACCAATCTCTTAGATTCTCTTTATAACCATTTTCTTTTCCAACAGTATAAATTTGAGTTTGCATTTCTTCTGGTTGCATTTCATCAGTAAATTTTTCTAAGGATTTAATTAATACATTCAGCGCTTTTTTTTCTTCAGCGCTAGGTTTTTTATATTTTTTATTTTTTTTAATTAAATCATTAAAATATTTTATTGCGTATTCAATCAACTTATCAAATATTGGATGTTCATATTCTGAGATATTTTTTTTGTATTTTTTAACAAACTTCCATAAAAGTTCTTTTGAATCAGCATTGCTAGCTTCAACTAAATTAAGAAGCATAGAAAATGTCATAATCATTTTTTCTTTTGGAATTGTGCCATTATGAACATGCCAAACAGGATTTAGCAACATTTGTAATTCATTCTGATCTTTTCCTTTTTCAATAAAATCTAAATATTCATCTACAGCTTTAGGAACAATTTCTTTATATAATTTTTTTGCCCTTTTTGGATTTTGGTACATAAATAAAGATAAACTTTCAGGAGAAGCATATTTTAGCCATTCATCAATTGTTATTCCATTACCTTTTGATTTTGATATTTTTTCTCCTTTTTCATCTAAGAATAGCTCGTAAGCAAAACCAGAAGGGTTATTTTTTCCTAATATTTTTATAATTTTTGTAGATAGAATTGCACTTTCAATTAAATCTTTACCATACATTTCAAAATCAACATCTAGAGCATACCATCTCATAGCCCAATCTACTTTCCATTGTAGTTTACAATTTCCATCTAAAATACTTTTTTCCAATTTTTTTCCAAAATTATCAAAAATAATTTTAGATTTTTTTTCATCTACTTCTAAAACTGGAATTTCTAAAACTATACCAGTATCTGGACAAATTGGTAAAAATGGAGAATAAGTTTTTTGCCTTTCTTTACCCAATGTTGGAATAATTATATCCATTATATCTTTATATTTTTTTAATATAAGTTTGAGTGTATCGTTAAAAAATCCTGACTTATAAAGATCTGTTGAACTTCTAAATGTATATTCAAAATTAAAACTATTTAAAAAATTTTTTAGCATTGCATTGTTGTGTTCTCCAAAACTATTAAATTTTTTAAAAGGATCAGGTACAACTGTTAAAGGTTTGTGTAGATTTTTTTCAAGAATATCTTTATCTGGAATATTTTCTGGTACTTTTCTTAAACCATCCATATCATCTGAAAATACAATTATTTCTTTTGGCACATTAGATATTTGATTTAGTGCATTTACAATCATCGAAGTTCTTGCAACTTCCCCAAATGTCCCTATGTGTGGAAGTCCGCTTGGTCCATATCCAGTTTGAAGAATAATTTTGCCTTTTTGGTCTATATATTTTTTTCTTTCACGAAGAATTTTTTTTGCCTCAACAAAGGGCCAGGCATTAGTTTTGTCAATGTTTGCTTTATCAATCACTGTTAAAAGTATAAAAATAACTCATAAAATTCATGTTTTTATAATTCTTATAGAGTTGAAATTTATTTACCATAAAATAATGTCCATTCAAAATGTCGAATTATAAAACTGTGTTTTTTACACTTGGAGTATTACAAGTAGTTTTGGGATTAGCCATGATTATCCCTGTAATTATTCAATTTATATATAATGAATTAGACTCATCATTTATAAGTTCAGGAATTATCACAATAATATTTGGTATATTATTTTTTTTATCAAATTTGGATCACGATAGAAAATTAAACTTGCCTCAAGCATTTTTGCTAACTGCACTTTCTTGGTTAAGTATAGCCGTGTTTGGTTCCTTGCCATTTATGTTTTCTGATTTAGATCTAAATTTAACTGATGCTTTTTTTGAAAGTATGTCAGGAATTACAACAACTGGTTCAACAGTAATAATTAATTTGGATATTGCTCCAAAAAGTATATTGTTCTGTCGTGCTATCCTTCAATGGTTAGGTGGAATTGGAATAATTGTAATGGCTATTACTCTTATGCCAATAATGAATGTTGGTGGAATGCAACTATTTAAAATATCAAGTAATGATACTGCTGAAAAAATTTTGCCTAAATCTAAAGAGATAAGCATAAGATTAATAGTCATTTATTCAATTTTAACATTTTCATGTGCATTATTTTATAAAGTTTTTGGAATGAATATTTTTGATAGTTTGACTCATTCTATGACAACGATAGCAACAGGAGGTTTTTCAAATTATAATGAATCTATTGGTCATTTTGATAGTGTTTTAATCGAAACTACTTCAATGATATTTGTAATTTTGGGAAGTATACCTTTTATTGCCTATATTAAATTTCTTAATGGAGATAGAAATATATTTTTTTACGATACTCAAATCAAAACTTTTTTTAAAGTAATTTTATTTTCTATAATAATACTGTTTAT
>CABXCB010000009.1 GCA_902510635.1 uncultured Pelagibacteraceae bacterium | reverse complement strand
CTGATCCTTTGTTTTGATAAGCATCATAAATTTCATTAAAAATTTTATCAGACATATTCTTATCTTTTCTTTTTCTTGAAGCGTCTATCAACCATCTCAAAGCCAAAGCTTGTGATCTTTTTACTTTCACTTCAACTGGTACTTGGTAGGTTGCACCACCAACTCTACGTGATCTTACTTCTACAGTAGGTCTAATATTGTTTATTGCAGTGTTAAATATTTCTATAGGTTCATCTTTAGATTTTGATTTAATTTTATCTATTGCATCGTAGATAATTTTTTCTGCTACAGTTTTTTTACCATCATACATTATAGAATTTATTAATTTAGGAATTATTAAAGACTTGTATCTAGGATCAACTATTGGGATCTTTTTTGGAGCTTTTCTTTTTCTAGACATAGTTATTATTTTCCTTTTTTAGTTCCATATAAAGATCTTCTTTTTTTTTCTATTAGCAACTCCTTGCGTATCTAGATTGCCTCTTAAAATATGATACCTAACACCAGGTAAATCTTTAACACGACCGCCTCTTATTAATACTGCTGAGTGTTCTTGCAAATTATGACCTTCTCCTGGTATGTATGCCGTAACCTCAAATCCATTTGATAATCTCACCCTTGCAACTTTTCTTAATGCAGAATTTGGTTTCTTTGGAGTAGTTGTATAAACTTTTACACATACTCCTCTTTTTAAAGGTTGTTTCTCCAACGCAGGAACCTTATTCCTAGCTAATTGTTTAATTCTCTTCTTTCTTAACAACTGATTAATTGTTGGCATAATTATAATTAATTTATTTTTGATGAAATAACTGACATGTTATTAGTGGCAGCGTTTAGTGCTAATGCACTACATTCCAACCAAAAATTATCGCCAAAATACTATAGAAATGCTGATTGTCAAACTAAATTGCTTTAAAAATGTGCTTATTTTTATTGATTTACTTGGCTTTCTTCAGCTTCAATTTTTTCTTGTTCAGAAAGAAATTTCTTATCGTCTTCTTGAGCTTTTTTGTTCCAAATATGTTTAACTGATCCAGTGCCAGCAGGAACCAATCTACCAACAATGACATTCTCTTTTAAACCAGTTAATTTATCAACTTTACCTTTAATTGCTGCATCAGTTAAAACTCTTGTTGTTTCTTGGAATGATGCTGCAGAAATAAATGACTCAGTTTGCAATGAGGCTTTTGTTATTCCCATTAATACTCTTTCACCTTTTGCAGGTTTTTTTCCCTCACTCTTTAATCTTTCGTTCATGTCATCAAATTTAATTCTATCAATAATTTCTCCCGGTAATAAAGTTGATTCACCCGCTTCTTTAACTTCAATTTTTTTAAGCATCTGTCTTAAGATTGTCTCTATATGCTTATCATTAATTATTACGCCTTGTAGTCTATAAACTTCTTGGACCTGGTTGACAAAATAATCTGTTAATTCTTCTATTCCTAATATTCTTAAAATATCATGAGGTAGTGGCTGTCCATCTAATAAATATTCACCTTTTTTAATTTTTTCACCTTGGTTAAAATTAATATGTTTACCTTTTGGAATTAAGTAGTTGGATGTATCACCATTATCAGAAATTATAGAAACTCTTTGCTTGCCTCTTACTTCTTTTCCAAAGTTAACTTTTCCGTCATTTTCTGCAATAATTGCACTATCCTTAGCTTTTCTTGCTTCAAATAATTCTGCAACTCTTGGTAAACCTCCAGTTATATCTTTGGTTTTTGTAGTTTCTTTTGGAAGTCTTGCTATTACATCTCCTGCAAATATTTTTTGTCCATCCTCAACTGAAAGAATAGAATCGGGTACTAAGTAATATCTAGCTTCATTATCATCAGCTTTTTTAATTACATTTCCTTTTTCATCTCTTAGTGTAATTCTTGGTTTTAGATCAGTATTTTTTGATTGAGCTCTCCAGTCAACAACAGATTTAGAAGAAATACCTGTGGCATCATCTAATGTTTCTTGTATTGAAACTCCATCAATAAGATCAACATAACCAGCTATACCACTTTTTTCTGCAATAACTGGCGTTGTGTAAGGATCCCATTCACATATTTTGGAATTTTTTTTCACTTTATCTCCATTTTGATTAAATAATTTTGAACCATATGGAACTTTATAAACAGCTATTTGTAAACCGTTGTCATCTTCAATTGATAATTCTGTATTTCTACCCATTACAATTAGATTTTTCTTAGAATCTTCTAGAAGATTTGTATTTATAATTTTTAAAGTACCCTCAGATTTACTTACTATTTGAGATTCCTGTTTAACCGAAGCTGTACCACCAACATGGAACGTTCTCATGGTTAACTGTGTTCCAGGTTCTCCAATTGATTGAGCAGAAATCATTCCTATAGCTTCACCTACATGAACCATTTTTCCTCTTGATAGGTCTCTTCCATAACATGTAGCGCAAACTCCTTCTTTGGAGCTACAAGTCATAACTGAATAAACGTTTAAAAATTTAACACCAGCTGCATCAATTTTATCACAAGCTGCTTCATCAATCATTTCAGATTTTTTAATAATAACTTCTCCTGTTAACGGATTTTTGACATCTTTAGCTGTTACTCTTCCAAGAGATCTTTCAGATAGGGTTACCATAATATTTCCTCCCTCTAAAACTTCTGAAAGTTTAATAAAACCAGGATTGTGACACTTTTCAGAGGTTATTGTAAGATCTTGAGCAACATCACATAATCTTCTAGTTAAATAACCAGAGCTTGCAGTTTTAAGGGCAGTGTCAGCTAAGCCTTTTCTAGCTCCATGTGTAGAGTTAAAATATTCTAAAGCTGTTAAACCTTCTTTAAAATTAGATGTTATTGGAGATTCTATAATCTCACCTGAGGGCTTAGCTATTAATCCTCTCATACCAGCAAGTTGTTTCATTTGAGCAGCAGATCCTCTAGCACCGCTATCTGCCATCATAAATACTGAGTTTATTTTTAATCCTTTTTCTGTAACCTCGGTTGCAGAGATTCTTTTCATCATTTCAGCTGCAACTCTATCAGTACATTTTGACCATGCATCAACTACTTTATTATATTTCTCACCTCTTGTAATTAGACCTTCGGTATATTGATTTTCATAATCTGTAATTAATTTTTTTGTCTCTTCAATTAATTGTTCTTTATTTTCAGGAATAATTAAATCATCTTTTCCGAAAGAAATACCAGCTTTGAAAGCGTGTTTAAAACCCAAATCTTTAAGCTTATCACAAAATATGACTGTAGATTTTTGTCCACAAAATCTAAATACATGGTCTATTATTTCAGAAACAATCTTTTTAGGTAAAAGCCTATCTATTAACAAAAATTTATTATTTACATTTTTTGGTAAAAGATTAGATAATAGAAATCTACCAGCTGTACTTGTGTGATTTTCTAACTTTTCATTTCCATTTTTATCAACAGTAGCAAATCTTGAAATAATTCTTGAGTGAACTTTTATTTGACCACTTTCCAACGCATGTTCAATTTCTGAATTATTAACAAAATATCCGTCAATTTTATCTTTTTGGTAAGGTGGTTGTGATAAATAGTATATTCCAAGTATCATATCTTGACTAGGAACTATAATTGGTTTTCCATTAGATGGACTTAATATATTATTTGTAGACATCATTAACACTCTTGCTTCTAATTGAGCTTCTAAACTTAATGGTATGTGAACTGCCATTTGGTCACCATCAAAATCTGCATTAAATGCAGCACAAGTTAATGGGTGTAGTTCAATAGCATCACCTTCTATTAACTTTGGTTCAAATGCTTGGACTCCTAGCCTATGAAGTGTCGGTGCTCTGTTTAAAATTACTGGATGTTCTCTAACAATAACTTCTAAAGAATCCCAAACTTCATCTCTTTCTCTCTCAACTAATTTTTTTGCCTGTTTTATAGTAGAAGCTAATCCTAACTTATTTAACCTAGCATATAGAAAAGGTTTAAATAATTCTAACGCCATTTTTTTTGGTAAACCACATTCATGTAATTTTAAATCTGGTCCTACTACTATTACTGATCTACCAGAATAATCAACTCTTTTACCCAATAAGTTTTGTCTGAATCTTCCCTGCTTACCTTTTAACATTTCTGCTAAAGACTTGAGTGGTCTTTTACCAGTGCCAGTAATTACTCTGCCTCTCCTACCATTATCAAATAATGCATCAACCGACTCTTGCAACATTCTTTTTTCATTTCTAACAATTATGTCAGGAGCTTTTAAATCAATTAATCTTTTTAAACGATTATTTCTATTTATAACTCTTCTATACAAATCATTTAAATCAGATGTAGCAAATCTTCCTCCATCTAAAGGTACTAATGGTCTTAGCTCTGGTGGAATTACTGGTATTACTGTCAATATCATCCATTCAGGTTTGTTTCCTGTTTCTATGAAAGATTCTATTAATTTTAATCTTTTTATTGACCTTTCTTCAGCAACTTTTGATTTAGTTTCGTTGATTGTTTTAACTAATAAATTTTTTTCTTCTTCTAGATTTAGAGATTTTAAAATTTCTAATATAGCCTCCGCTCCAATGCCAGCAGTAAATGCTTCTTCTCCATGTTCATCTTGATATTTAACTAGCTCTTCTTCATTTAACAATTGATGTTTTTTTAAATTAGTTAATCCAGGTTCTATTACTATAAAACTTTCAAAATAAAGTACTCTCTCAACTTCTTTTAATTTCATATCAATAGTTAATGAAATTCTGCTTGGCAAAGATTTTAAAAACCAAATATGAGCTACTGGAGTTGCTAGATTTATATGACCCATTCTTTCTCGTCTAACATTAGATTTGGTAACTTCTACTCCACATTTTTCACAGATAATTCCTCTAAATTTCATTCTTTTATATTTACCACACAAGCATTCGTAATCTTTTATTGGCCCAAATATTCTTGCACAAAAAAGACCATCTTTTTCAGGTCTAAAAGTTCTGTAATTTATAGTTTCAGGTTTTTTTATTTCACCATAAGTCCAAGATTTGATCTTTTCAGGACTTGCCAGAGTAATTTTAATACTGTTAAAATTTTGAGACTCTGATATTTCTGAATTTTTAAATAGGTCTGTTAATTCTTTTTTCATATTTAGTTTAATTCTACATTTAGGGCTAATGATTTAATTTCTTTAACCAATACATTGAAAGACTCTGGAATTCCTGATTCAAAATTTTCCTCCCCTTTAACAATCGTCTCATAAACTTTTACTCTTCCTGCAACATCATCTGATTTGACAGTTAGAATTTCTTGAAGAGTATATGATGCTCCATAGGCTTCTAATGCCCATACTTCCATTTCGCCAAATCTCTGTCCTCCGAGTTGAGCTTTCCCTCCTAATGGTTGTTGGGTTACCAAGCTATAAGGTCCAGTTGATCTAGCGTGAATTTTATCTTCTACAAGATGGTGAAGTTTAAGCATGTAAATTGTTCCTACTGTTACAGTTCTATCAAATTTTACTCCTGTTCTTCCATCCCACAAATTTGTTTGCCCTGAGCTAGGTAAATTTGCCAATTCTAACATTTTTGTAACATCCATTTCTTTAGCACCATCAAAAACGGGAGTTGCTATTGGAATTCCATTTTGAACATTTTCGCATAGATCTTTAAATTCTGATTGTGAAAGTTTTTCTATTGAATTTTCATAAACTTCTTTTCCATAAACAGAGGTTAAAAAGTTAGAAACTTTTTCATTATTTTCAATTTTTTTTTGATTATCATTAATTAATTTTTTTAAAGTTTCTCCTAACTCTGTGCATGACCATCCTAGGTGAGTTTCCAGAATTTGGCCTACATTCATTCGGCTAGGAACTCCCAAAGGGTTTAGAACAATATCAACAGCTTTTCCATTTTCTTGATAAGGCATATCTTCAACAGGAACAATTTTACTAACAACACCTTTATTTCCATGTCGTCCTGACATTTTGTCTCCTGGTCTCAATCTTCTCTTTATAGCAACAAATACTTTAACCATTTTCATTACGCTAGGTAGTAGATCATCACCTTGTTTTATTTTTAATACTTTGTCTTCAAATCTATCTTGTATGTCTTTTTTTGCTATACTGTATTGGTTTTTTAGCTGGGATAAGTCTTCAGCCTTTTTTCCTTCAGTTAAAGATAATTTAAAAATATCTTTAAGATTTAAAACTTTTAAATTTTCATCATTTACTTCTACACCTTGTTGTAATTCTTTAATTTTTTTTGATAGTTTTGCTCCTGATATTATTGATAAAGCTCTTTGTTTTATACTTCTTTCTAAAATTTCTTCTTCAACTATTTTATCTTGTTGAACAGAATCAATTTCTGATCTTTCAATTGTGATTGATCTTTCATCTTTTTCTATTCCATGTCTGTTAAAAACTCTAACATCTACAACTGTGCCCCCACTACCACTTGGCATTTTTAATGACGTATCAGTAACATCAATAGCTTTTTCTCCAAAAATAGATCTTAAAAGCTTTTCTTCAGGTCCAGATGCAGAATCTCCTTTGGGAGTAACTTTTCCTACCAAAATATCTCCTGGTTTGACTTCTGCTCCAATATAAACAACTCCTGATTCATCTAAATTTTTTAATGATTCTTCATTAACGTTTGGAATGTCTCTAGTTATATCTTCTTCACCAAGTTTTGTATCCCTTGCCATTACCTCATACTCCTCAATATGAATTGAAGTAAAAACATCATCGGTTACACATCTTTCAGAAATTAAAATTGAGTCCTCAAAATTATATCCCTGCCAAGGCATAAATGCTACTGTTACATTTTTTCCTAAAGCTAATTCACCAATTTTAGTAGATGGACCGTCAGCTATGATATCGCCAGATTTAACTTTATCACCAACTCTAACTAAGGGTTTTTGATTTATACAAGTATTTTGATTTGATCTTTTAAATTTTTGTAGATTATAAATATCTACACCTGATTTAGTAAAATCTTTTTCATTTGTTGCTTTAATTACAATTCTTTTACCATCAATTTTATCAACTATTCCATCTCTTTTTGCAACAATCGTAACACCTGAGTCTAAAGCTACATCGCTTTCGATTCCAGTTCCAACTAATGGAGCTTCAGGTTTTAATAAAGGAACTGCCTGTCTCATCATGTTAGATCCCATTAAAGCTCTGTTGGCATCGTCATTTTCTAAAAATGGAATTAATGATGCAGCTACAGAAACAAGTTGTTTTGGAGATACATCAATATAATCTATGTTTTCAGGTTTTGATAAAATAAAATTTAAGTTTTGCCTGCAAGAAACCAATTGTTCTTTAAATTTTCCATTTTTATCGATTATTGAATTTGCTTGAGCAATTGTAAACTTTGTTTCTTCCATTGCTGATAAATACTCAATTTTTTCTTCAACAATTCCACTTTTAACTTTCTTGTATGGACTTTCGATAAAACCATATTTATTAATTTTTGAATAAGTAGATAAACTATTAATTAATCCAATGTTTGGTCCTTCCGGGGTTTCTATTGGACAAATTCTTCCATAATGAGTTGGATGTACGTCTCTTACTTCAAACCCAGCTCGTTCCCTAGTTAGTCCTCCTGGTCCTAAAGCTGAAACTCTTCTTTTGTGAGTTATTTCAGATAGAGGATTCGTCTGATCCATAAATTGTGATAATTGGGAAGTCGCAAAAAAATCTTTTAATGAAATTGTTAATGGTTTAGCATTAATTAAATCTTGAGGCATTGCTGACTCTATATCTAATGTAGTCATTTTTTCTTTTATAGCTCTTTCCATTCTATAAACACCAATTCTAGCCTGATTTTCAACTAACTCACCAACCGATCTAACTCTTCTGTTTCCAAGGTGGTCAATATCATCAACCTCATCTTTTCCATCTCTAAGATCAAGCATTTTTTTAACTATAGCAATTATATCGTCATTTCTTAAGATTGTAATTTTATCAGAACAAGTTAAATTTAGCCGGGAATTCATTTTTACTCTACCTACATCTGACAAGTCATATCTATCTGAACTGAAAAAAAGATTATTAAAAATTTGAGAAGCTATTTCCATTGTAGGTGGCTCTCCAGGTCGTAACATTTTATAAATTTCTGTAATCGACTCAACTTTATTCTCATTTTTATCAGCTAATAAAGTTTGCAAAATATAAGCACCCTTACTTATTGAATTAGTTTTGGAAATTTCAACTGAGTTTATATTTTCTTGTAAGATTTTTTCCAAAATTGTTTCGTTTATTTCTGTTCCTATTTTTAAAACTTCTTCATTTATCTTAATATCTTTGTGAAGATATTTTCCATACAAAGAATTATTTGAAACATAAATTTCTTTTAATCCATCATTAGAAAGTTTTTTAGCAGTTAAAAAATTTATTTTTTCTCCTAATTTTACAACTACTTTTTGATTTTTTGCATCTATAACTTCTTCTGAAAAATTTTTAGTTTTGTAGTTTTCTGGATCAAATTTAGTTTTCCACTTATCTATTTTTTTATCATAATGATAAGTTTCCTTTTCATAAAATTCATTAACGATATCATCTTTTGATAAGCCTAATGCTTGCAAGAGTGTTGAAACATAAATTTTTTTCTTTCTATCAATTCTAAAATATAAAAAATCTTTTACATCATATTCAAAATCTAACCATGATCCTCTATTAGGTATTACCCTACAATTAAAAAGTAACTTGCCGCTTGCATGAGATTTTCCTCTATCGTGGTCAAAAAAAACTCCAGGACTTCTATGCATTTGATTTACAACAACTCTTTGAACTCCATTTGTTATAAATGTACCACTATTAGTCATCATTGGAACTTCTCCCATATAAACTTCTTGTTCTTTAGCTGACAAAATATCTTTTGTATTATTTTCTTGATCTATTTCATAAACTACTAATCTTAATGTACATTTTAATGCAGCTGAATAAGTTAAACCTCTCGTGATACATTCTTCAACATCAAATTTTGGTTTTTCTAATCTATAAGAAATATATTCTAAAGTTGCTTTATCGTTAAGATCTTCTATTGGAAATATACTTTTAAATACTCTATCAAAACCTTTAACTAAGTTTTGATCTACATCAACTTTATATTCTGTTAATTCTTTATAAGAATTTTTTTGTACTTCAATTAAGTTAGGTATTGATAAACTCTCTTTAAGTTTACCAAAATTTTTTCTTATGTTTTTTTTCTCAGTAAATGATAAATCCATTTATGCATATCGTTGATTAAAACTAACCAACAATTTAAATTCTTTCTATTATTACTTAAGTTCTACTTTAGCGCCTGCTGCTTCTAATTTAGCTTTAATTTCTTCAGCCTCTTTTTTATTAACACCTGTTTTTACTTCTTTAGGTGCGCCTTCTACTAAATCTTTAGCTTCTTTTAGACCAAGTGAAGTAATTGTTCTCACTTCTTTAATCACGTTAATTTTTTTGTCACCTGCTGCTGCAAGTACAATTGTAAACTCGTCTTTTTCTTCTGCAGGTGCTGCTCCAGCTGCTGCTGGTGCTGCTGCTACAGCTGCTGCTGCGGTAACTCCCCATTTTTCTTCAAGTTGTTTAGAAAGTTCTGCTGCTTCAACAACAGTTAAACTTGATAAATCTTCAATAATTTTATTTAGATCTGCCATAATAATTTTTGCCTAGGTTATTTTTTTGATTTTTCCAGCGCCAAAATAGCGATTTTTGAGGCAGGTGCAAGTAAAATACTTGCGATTTTTTGTGCAGGTGATCTCAAAATACCTACAATTTTAGCCCTTGCTTCGTCTAAAGATGGTAAACTAGCAACATTTCGTACTCCAGCAACATCTAGAATATCATTTCCCATGATTCCTCCCAGAATCTTGAGGTTGCTGTTTTCTTTAGAAAAATTTGTTAATATTTTTGCTGATGTTATTGCATCTTCAGATAAAGCTACAGCTGTCGGCCCTGTAAATAAATTTGACAATTCTTTACATCTTGTTTTTTCAAGAGCTATTTTAGTTATTCTATTTTTTGTAATTTTAAAAATAATTCCATGTTCTCTCATTTTTGCACGAAGGTCATCTAATTGATTAACAGTTAATCCTTGATAATGAGCAACAATAACAGCTTCTGACTTATCAAACTGTGTTGTCATTTCAGAAATATAGTTTTGTTTTTTTTCTTTACTAATCATAGTTAAATATTTTTAGGCATTTTGAGTTTATAAGAAACACCCATAGTTGAAGTTAAAAATGCATTTTTTATTAAATCACCTTTAATTGTTTGGTTTCCTTTTTCTCTTTCAAGAACATCTAGAACTGCAACAAAATTTTTAATTATTTTATCATCTGAAAATGATTTTTTTCCCAAACTTAATCCTATATTGCCATCTTTATCATTTTTAATTTCAGCTTGTCCTAATTTTGCATCTGAAATAGCTTTCTTTAAATCATCTGTAACAGTTCCTAATTTTGGGTTTGGCATCAAACCTTTGGGTCCAAGAACTTTACCTAACTTGGATAATTTAATCATCATAGAAGGAGTACAAATTAATTTTTCAAAATTAATTTCACCGGCTTTTATTTTTTCTATAAAATCATCAGCACCAGCAATGTCTGCTCCTGCATCCTTAGCAACTTGTTGTTTTGAGTCTTCGCATACAACTGCTATTTTAATTTTTTTACCAGCTCCAGATGGAAGGTTAACAATAGTTCTAAGATTTATTTCACTTTTTTTTTGTTTATTATTAATTTGTAAACTTAAATCAATTGACTCATCGAATTTAGTTGTACAATTTTTTTTTATTTCCAAAATTAACTTTTCAATTAATTCAGCTGACAGTTCTTTTGTTTTTATTGGGAGTTTTTTATATCTTTTTGAGCTCATTAATCTTTTACCTCTATACCCATAGATCTTGCTGAACCAGCTATAATCTTTGAAGCTTCTTCAATATCATGAGCATTTAAATCTTCCATTTTTTGTTTTGCAATTTCTTCTAATTGTTTTTTAGTTATAGAAGCAATTATATTTCTACCCGGTTCTTTTGATCCACTTTTTAATCTTACAGCCTCTTTTATAAAGTGGGATGCAGGAGGTGATTTAATTATAAAATCAAATTTTTTATCTTTATATACTGTAATGACAACAGGCACAGGTTTACCCATAAAATTTTTAGTTTTTTCATTAAAAGCTTTACAAAATTCCATAATATTTATCCCTCTTTGTCCTAACGCTGGACCAACCGGAGGCGCAGGATTTGCTTGTCCACCTTTTATTTGTAATTTTACATACCCACTAATTTCTTTTTTTGCCATTAACTTGCTTTCTCTACTTGGTTATATTCTAAATCTACTGGTGTCGGTCTACCAAATATAGAAACTGAAACCTTAAGTCTAGATTTTTCTTCATCTATATCTTCTACTAATCCACTGAAAGATGCAAAAGGACCATCTATAACTTGAACTTTTTCACCTATTACATATTCGATAGTTGACTTAGGTTGTGCAACTCCATCTTTAATTTGGCCTAATATCTTTTCAATCTCTTTATCAGAAACTGGAACTGGAATACCTTTTGATCCTAAAAAACCACTTACTTTTTTAATTCCTTTTATCATGTGATATAAATCATTATCCATTTCACTTTTTATCAACACATAGCCCGGGAAATACTTTTTTTTTCTTTGTATCCTTTTTCCCCTTTTTACTTCTGTTACATCGTGTGTGGGTACAACTATTTCCTCAATCTTTTCTGATACTTTAGCTTTTTCTGCTTCTTCCTTTATTGTATTAGCAACTTTATTTTCAAAGCTTGAATGTGATTGAACAATATACCAATTTTTCATAATTTATATGCTAATTTTTAACAATAATTCTAAAAAAAATTTTAAAAATTGATCTAAAAGTAAAAAAAACAGTGAAGCAACTATGGCCATCGCAACAACCATTAGAGTGCCTTGTAACGTCTCTTTTCCAGTTGGCCAAGTAACTTTAAATGCTTCTTGTTTTACTTCTTGAATAAATTTTAATGGGTTTTTCATAGTATTTATAATTTCATTTTTTGGCAGGAGCGGAGGGAATCGAACCCCCAACCTCCGGTTTTGGAGACCGGCGCTCTACCAATTGAGCTACACTCCTATGGGAGCTTACTCTATAATCTTTGTTACTACTCCAGCTCCTACAGTTCTTCCACCTTCTCTAATAGCAAAATTTAATTTTTCACTCATTGCTATTGGTGTAATTAATTTAACAGTAAATTTAGCATCGTCTCCAGGCATTACCATCTCAGTACCAGAAGGCAATTCAACTTCACCAGTTACATCTGTTGTTCTAAAATAAAATTGAGGTCTATACTTAGTAAAAAAAGGAGTATGTCTTCCACCTTCTTCTTTTTTAAGTACATAAGCTTGAGCCTCAAATTTAGTGTGGGGAGTTACAGAGCCTGGTTTACATAAAACTTGACCTCTTTCAACATCTGTTCTTTCAACACCTCTTAAAAGTGCACCAATATTATCGCCGGCCTCACCAGAATCTAAAAGTTTTCTAAACATTTCAACTCCAGTACAAACTGATTTTTTTGTATCTCTAATTCCAACTATTTCTATTTCTTCACCAGTTTTAATTACTCCTGACTCTACTCTTCCAGTTACAACCGTTCCCCTTCCGGAAATTGAAAATACATCTTCAACAGGCATCAAGAAAGGTTTGTCTTTTGGTCTATCTGGTTGTGGAATAAAATCATCAACAGCTTTCATTAATTCCATAATTGAGTTTTTACCAATTTCATCATCTTTTCCTTCTACAGCTGCTAATGCAGAACCTTTAACAATCGGAGTTTTATCTCCAGGAAATTTATAAGATGTTAATAATTCTTTAATTTCTTCTTCTACTAAATCAATTAATTCCTTATCTTGAACTTGATCAACTTTGTTTAAGTAAACAACAATTGCTGGAACGCCAACTTGTCTTGCCAAAAGAATATGCTCTCTTGTTTGAGGCATTGGACCATCAGCAGCATTAACAACTAGAATTGCACCGTCCATTTGTGCTGCACCTGTGATCATGTTCTTCACATAATCTGCGTGACCAGGGCAATCAACATGAGCGTAGTGTCTTTTCTCAGTTTCATATTCGACATGAGCTGTTGATATTGTAATTCCTCTTTCTTTTTCTTCAGGAGCTTTATCTATTTGATCATAAGCAACAAAATTCGCACCACCAGTTTCAGCTAAAACTTTAGTTATAGCGGCTGTTAAAGTTGTTTTGCCGTGATCGACGTGACCGATTGTACCAATGTTACAGTGCGGTTTATTTCTTACAAACTTTTCTTTCGACATTATATTTTTACCTTTTTTTCCTTTTCTTTTTATTAATAATTTTTGGAGCGGGTAAAGGGAATCGAACCCTTACATCCAGCTTGGAAGGCTAGCGTTCTACCATTGAACTACACCCGCGTCACCCAAGTTCACACCAAAATTATTTAAAGCTAAACTAAATGGTGGAGGGGGAAGGATTCGAACCTTCGAAGACCGAAGTCAACGGGTTTACAGCCCGCCCCATTTGACCGCTTTGGTACCCCTCCTTTTCGCAGGGGAAGCGTCCCCTTGTTCAATAAAGCTTTAAACAACAAGCGGTTTATATATTTTTATTGCATAAATGCAATACGAGAAATAGTGAGAAAATAAGTAAAAAAACGTATAAAAAACAATAAAATTTATGAATAAAAGATCATTTTTTATAGTTGGTAAACATGCGGTGCTAGAAGCATTAAAAAACCCTAATCGTAAAGTATTGAGAGTTTTCTTAACAGAAGAAAGTAAAAAAAATATTAATAGAGAAGACCAAAAACTTCTTCAAGATATAAAAATTCATTTTAAAAATAAAAAGGAACTAGATAAATATTCAGGAAATGAAGATATACTTCATCAAGGATATGTTGCAGAAATTGAGCATTTAGAAAACTTAGTAATAAAAGAATTTATAAAAAATAAAAAAAATTTAACATTTGCATGCTTAGATCAAGTAACAGACCCAAGAAATATTGGATCTATAATTAGAAGTGCTGCTTCATTTAATATAGATGGAATTATTTTCAAAGAGAGACATTTCCCAGAAGAAAGCAAATTAATGTACAGAGCTGCAAGTGGGTGTATGGAACATATTAATATTTTTAAAGTATCAAACATAAATACTACATTAAAATTTTTAAGAGAAAAAAACTTTTGGGTTTATGGTTTAGATGCTGCAAGCAAAAAAAACTTTACAGAAGTTGATTGGAAAGGAAATAATATTCTTCTTTTTGGATCAGAGGGTTTTGGTATAAAAAAACATACTGAAAGATATACTGACTTTTCAGTTAAAATAGAAATAAATCAAAATATTGAAAGTCTAAATATATCAAATAGTGCGGCTATTGTCTTTCACCACATAATGAAAAGAAAAAAAGAACTTGATTAGTCTAAAGAAAATTAATAAATATCCATCAAGCCCTTGTAGCTCAGCTGGTAGAGCAATTGATTTGTAATCAACAGACTTCAATTTAGTTTCACTCACTGCATTTAACATCAAGTAAACACTAGCATAATTTAAGCAAAAAAGATTCAATAATTTTATTCTTATCAAGACCGACTAGAAACCGATAGATTAAAAATTTATTCATTTAATTTAAAATATTAATAATACTTTTTTTAATAGTTTCACTTACTTTGATGGTCCCATCTTTATTTGGATGAATTCCGTCTTTTTGATTTAAGCTTGGATTAAGTGCTACTCCTTCAAGAAGAAATGGGATTAAAGGTAAATTATATTTTTTTGATAATTTCGGATAAATATCATCAAACTCTTTTTTATATTCTTTTCCATGAGTGTTTGGTGCAACCATCCCAGCTAAAATAATTTTAATTTTTTTATTGTTAGCAATATTTATTATTTGTTCTAAATTTTTTTTTGTTTCGTCTGGCTGAATTCCCCTGAGCATATCATTAGCTCCTAATCCTAAAATGATTAAATCTATTCCTGATTCTGATAAACTCCAATCAACTCTATTCAATCCACCTGATGACGTACTTCCAGAAACACTTCCATTAATAACTTTAATATTTAAACCAGCTTCCTTAAGATTATTTTCTAAAACTATTGATAAATGATGTTCTTTAGGTAATCCATATCCAGCCATCAAACTATCACCGAATAAAACTACCTTTTCTATTGCACTTGCGTTTATGTGTACTAGAAAGATTATCAAAATTTTTATAAATATAGTTTTATTCATGAATACTCTTCTTAAATTAAAAAAAATAAATCTCAAATACCAAACTGGTAAAGATAATATCAATGTTTTAAAGAATATTGATTTAAATATTAAGAAAAAAGAAACCGTTTCTGTTGTTGGGGAAAGCGGCTCAGGGAAAACAAGTTTAATCATGTTAATTGGGGGCTTGGAGAAACCTAACTCTGGTAAAATAATTTTCCAAGATCAAGAAATTACACGCCTTAGTGAAGATGAGGTATCTGAGATAAGAAAGAAGAATATTGGAATAATTTTTCAGTCGTTTTATTTAATTCCTAATTACACAGCGGTTGAAAATGTTGCGCTTACACTTGAGCTCAATAATTTTAAAAATCCAGAAAAAGAGGCAAAAATTTTATTAGATCGTTTTGGTTTGAAACATCGTTTTAATAATCTACCAAGTCAATTATCAGGTGGTGAACAACAAAGGGTTTCTATCGCTAGAGCAATTGCAATGAAACCAGAATTAATTTTAGCTGATGAGCCAACAGGAAACTTGGATACTGAAAATTCTATCATGATTGCAAATATTCTATTTAAGTATGTAAAAGAAGAAAGCTCTTCTTTAATCATGGTAACTCATGAAACTAAACTTGCTGACAAAGCTAAAAGAAAAATAAAAATTAAAGATGGAAAAATTAAATAATCCTTCAGAATTTAGTTTGATTTTAAAATATGCTTTAAAAGACTTGAGCAGAAATTATCATAAAATATCTAGTATCATTCTTACGCTATTTATAAGTCTTTTTATCTTAAGTGCTATTTTCACAATTGAAGATAGTCTTAAAAAAGAACTAAATGATAATGCCAAAGCACTTTTAGGTGGAGATTTAGAGATTGATTACAATCGTAATCCAGGAAATTTAGATCTAGTTAATCAAGTAAAAGAATTTGCAATTGTTTCTCAAATGATTGAGTTTAGTACTATGCTTTCAACAAAAGGAAGAGAAAAAAATAAATCATTATTTACTAGAATTAAAACTGTGGATGAAAAATATCCTTTATATGGAAATGTTGTTTATGAGCCAATTGGTGCTTATGAAAGAATGCAAAAAGAACCTTACTCTATCCTTATCAATGAAAGTTTATCAAAAACCCTTAATATAAAAATTAATGAAAAGGTAAAAGTTCAAGATCAAAACTTTACAGTAATTGGAATTATTAAATCAGTACCAGATGTTAGTGGATTTGTTGCATTTGGAGATTGGGCTTTGGCAGGAAAACAAACTTTAGAAATTTTAAAACTAAATGGAATGGGAAGCTTTTTAAACTATGAATACAAAGTAAAATTTAACGAAAAAGTTAAACCAGAAGAAATTGAAGAACGAATTGAAGAAATTTTTAAAGACGATCAAAAAGTAAAGCTTAGATATCCTGAAAATTCTGCTAGTGGAATAAAGAGAATTATTAATAATTTTTCTCAATTTTTATCTCTTGTATCAATCAGTGCAATGTTAATTGCAGGCATTGGAATCGCAAATACTCTGCTTTCTTTTATCAATCAAAACAACATGTCTATTGCTGTAAGAAAGGCGGTTGGCTTTTATTCAGGTAATATTAAAACATTATATTACCTTCAGTTATTTATACTTTTATTCATCATCACTGTTGTAGCTTATGGATCAAGTTTTTTAATTGTACCAATAGTAGATAAATATCTATCTGATGGATTGGGATTGAATGTTTATCCAGTGTTTTCAGTACTTAATTTTTTAAAAATATTTTTAGTGGGTTTGTTAGTTCTTGTAATTTTTTCTATTCCTACAATCAGTTCTATAGATCAAGTAAAAGCCTCTAATTTATTTAGAAACGTATTTCAAAACCTTCAATTTTATTATTCTAAGAGATCAGTTGTTCTAAGCTTTGTTTTATTATCTATCTTAATTTTATTATTCACGATTGGATCTGAACAACCTTCTTATAGCTTGGGTTACTTTGCTGCTTTTTTTGTTTGTTTAACTGTATTTTTCTTACTTTCAAAATTAATCATTTTTTTTCTTAAAAAATTCAAATCAAGTCCAATAATTTCTTTAAAAGTTTCAATTAAAAATATTACTCAGACAAAAAGTATAACTCCTATTACAGTTATGTCTCTTGGCTTAGGGGTTACTTTGTTATTAACTTTAGCTTTAGTTGGTACAAATTTTCAAAGAGAAATTGCTAAATCTATTCCTGATATTGCACCTGATTATTTCTTTGTCGGTATTCAAAAAGGAGAAAGAGAGAAATTTGAACAAGGTATTTTAAATATGGATACAAATGCATCTATTGAAATTGTACCAATGGTTTCATCTAGTATAGTAAAAATTAATGGGATTGATCCTAATACTTATATTAAACCAGATAATGACAGTTACTGGGTTATTGGTAGTGAACGAAGATCCTCGTGGGTAGAAAATGTGCCTGAAGATAACTCAATTTTAGAAGGTGAATGGTGGGATTTTTCAAAGCCAGATCAACTTCAAATATCTTTAGATGCAAAAGTTGCTAAAGATTTTAACATACTGTTAGGTGATATCTTTACTTTAAATGTTTATGGACGTGAAATTGAAGGGAAAGTAGTAAATTTTAGAGAAGTTGATTATCGAGATTTAAGCATCAACTTTGCAATGTTATTTAACCCTCAATTTGCAAAAAATATTCCACATGAGTATTTGGCTACTGCAAAATTTAATTCAAATAAATTTGATGAAACTGAAATGCTTGAAATCATGCCAAGTTTATCAATGATTAAAATTGCAGATTATTTATCAAAAGTTACAGCTGTTTTAAATAAGGTATTTATTGCGGTTACATTAATTTCAGCGATTACCATTGTTATAGGCTTAATCGTAATTTCAAGTGCAATTATGGTTCAAGGAAAAGTAAAAGAATATCAAAATTTGGTTTTCAAAATTTTAGGTTTTTCAAAAAAACAAATCATTTTTTCATCTTTAATCGAATTCGTCATTATCTTTAAATCTGTAATTTTAATTGCAATATTCTTTGCTGTGATTGGTTCAAAATTTATTATGGAAAATATTTTTGAATTAGTGTGGATGTTTGACTTTAAGATTTTAATTTATTTAGGACTTTCAATTGGTTTTGTTACCTTAGTTTTGATATTATTAACTAACTTAAAATATCTAAATCCTAAGGTTTATCCTCTAATAAGAAATCAATAATTAAAATTTTTGAATTTATAGATCAAACTCCACTCAAGCGATGTAATTTCTCAAATCGACAGCCGAACCGACAGATTAGTCACAAATGGTCTACAACAAGCTACAAAGTTACAAATAAGAGAATTATCTTTTAACAACCAAATCTTTTAAGTGTTGATTTATTTAACTTTTAACATTAAAAACTTCGTTAATACGAATGCCCTTGTAGCTCAGCTGGTAGAGCAATTGATTTGTAATCAATAGGTCCGCGGTTCGAATCCGTGCGGGGGCACCATCACTCAATAAAATTAACACTAATTATTTTTGCTAAACTCAAAAATTAGTTATTAGGTAAAAATGATTGCTACCATAGTGCTACCACTTTTGTAGACTAATCAAGTAATCGTTTTATTATTCTATTGGAATTTTAGTTACCAATCTGTCAGAAGTTTCTTTGTTTATACAAGTCCATACTTCAATTTCAGTAGTAGTATTTTCCATTCTAGTTGAAAATTCAAATTGATCACCTGTTGAACCACCACAAGAACCCCGTGCATATCTATTAAAATAATTAGGAACAGTTCCAGTAACGGCTGACCAAGTTCCTTTAGGATGTGGAAATTTTGGATTTGATGTACCCGACCCCCATAACTTACTTAAAGAACCTGTCACAGATAATGAGTATTTACTTGATCTAAATCTGTCACTACAATTAAATGTGTTGTCAAATATTTTATCTTGAAAATTACATTTCACTATTTCTGACGATATATATTTAACAATAATTGCGTGTCGTGCTTTTGATGAATTAACTTTAGCTGAGTATGTATACCCATTATAAGCAACCACACCAACAGCAGCTAGAATACCGATGATAGCTACTACGACTAAGAGTTCTATTAATGTGAAGCCTTTTTTATTCATATTTAATTTGAATTTCTAATCTATTGTCTGAATTACTACACGGCTCTTTGAAGCAAGAACATAATGTTATGTGATCCCAAGAATTTTCTGACTCAATATTAGAAGTGCCAACATATTGTCCTCCTGCAGATGCCCATTTACAATTATTATGTCTTTGTGCAGTCATTGAGGGATTATTAGGATGTGGGGCGTATGGATTTGTGTATCTACCATTATTCTCCATATGATTAACAAGATATCTTGCTATGAATGTTCGTTGATTAGGTTGATAACAAGTAACTACACTTTCAGTTTTAGAACCATAGTCTTTCATCATTGTTACACTTCCATCAATATTACATTTTTGGATTATAAGATTAATTTCTTTTTTAATTGATGCATGATTGGATTTTGCAACTGCAACCTTTGCCCCACTGGTATAACCGCTATAAGCAATCACACCTACAGCAGCTAGAATACCAATAATTGCTACTACGACTAAAAGTTCAATTAATGTGAAACCTTTGTTTTGCATTTTAATTATGGCTGTTTAAGTGTTGATGTTTCATAATCATTTGTACCGGTTCCCCATCTTGAATAACACGTGAAAGTTTTTTTCGTATCTGACCAATTACAATGTGTTCTACCAACAATAGTCGGGATATCAAAATCTGCTTTAAAAGCAACATCGCTTTGATCAAATGGATTTTTATTGTTAGTAGTATTTTCAGTCAAACACATAAATGCCCATTGACCATGAGTATGCCAAACACTATTTGCACTAACTTGTACACATTGTTTTTTAATAGAATTCCATTGGGATACTTGGCCAGTTGACTCAGCTTTAATTATTTCAGATTGAATATATTTTACTGCCATTTTATGATTTGATTTAACAACAGCTTTCTTTGCCCCACTAGTATACCCACTATAAGCAACTACTCCAACAGCAGCAAGAATACCGATGATAGCTACTACGACTAAGAGTTCTATTAATGTGAAGCCTTTTTGTTTCATACAAAAACACTATCACTGTTGCCAGATTGTTGCCAATTCAAAACTATTTTATTGTTATTGTTACAAACAAATGATTATTTAAGAATTGAGTCTTGATTTGTAATCAATAGGTCCGCGGTTCGAATCCGTGCGGGGGCACCATCAATCAATAAAATCAACACTAATTATTTTTGCTAAATTCAAAAATTAATAAATTGGTAGCAATAAGTGTTACCATAGTGCTACCACTTTTGTAGACCAATCAAGTAGTCACTTACTGATAGTTAAAACTTGCTGTTAAAACATTATTTGTGTTTGAACAAGGTGTTTGAAAACAAGATCTTAAAATTATTGGCCAAGTATTTTGTTGAAAAAATATATGCCCTACTGAAGTGTCTGAACCAAAAGTATCTGGTATTGTTCCTCCTCCAAACGGATCTTTAATGACTGCATAAGCTGCATACGAGCTTTTATTTTTCATTGGATTTAAAAATAGAAGATTTGTATCATTTAGAAAAGCGCTATTATATCGGTACCCATCTTGAACTTTTGTACAATAAATTTTACTAGTTCCTGCATCTAAAAAAATTGCCTCAACTCCAATTTCACACTTCATTATTTCAGCTCCAATATATTTCTCAACAATTTTAAAATTTGATTTAATGGCAGATTTCTTTGCACTTGCTGTGTACCCATTATAAGCAACCACTCCTACTGCAGCGAGGATACCGATGATCGCTACTACGACTAAGAGTTCTATTAGGGTGAAGCCTGAACGTTTCATGTTTAAAAGCCAGTAGGTACTTGAAGGTCAGGTAAATCTTTTTTTGAACCATCCTCATCATAAGCTGCTCTAATCAAAAAACATGGATCAGTCTGACACCTGTTCCATCCAACTAAAACTATTTCGCCTGCGTTCCTAGTTGGACCACTATTTAATAAACCACTTTGATTACTTGAAGTTGTCCCATATGGGTTTTTTATCTTATTTTGAAAAACGTCTATAAAATATTGTGCCCAAGTATTACTATTTAAGTTACCCGCACCACCAGTGGAACACGAGGTTATATGTTTGCTAGATGTTGGACCCTCTGTAAGATTTGTTCCTAACTGACATTTTCCAATTTCGCTCATTGCATATTTTTGGATCATTTTAGAATTGCTTTCCATTGTTTTTTTCTTAGCACTAGCTGTATACCCATTATAAGCAACCACACCTACTGCAGCAAGAATACCGATGATTGCTACGACGACCAGGAGTTCTATTAGGGTGAAGGCTTTGCGGTTCATAAAAAAGTCTACCACTGTTACCATGGTGTTGCCAAGTTGAAATCATTTCAAGATTATTGTTGCAAAATAATGTTTATTTAAGAATTGAGACTTGATTTGTAATCAATAGGTCCGCGGTTCGAATCCGTGCGGGGGCACCATTAAGATGTTTCTCTTCTAATTTGTTCTATTTTAATTTTTTTTTGAAGACTTCTATTTGAGTCATAAAGTAAATTAAATTTAATTTTTTTATTTGTTTTTATTGTAACTAATTTTGCATTTCTGAATTCTAAATTATCAGCTACAGCACTGATTGGTCTTTTTTTTGGATTTAAATTTTTTATTCTTACAATTGATTTATCACTAATAATTTTACCCTTCCATCTTCTTGGTCTGAATGCACTTATTGGTGAGATGGAAAGTTTTTTTGAATGTAAACTTAAAATAGGACCATGAACTGATAAGTTGTAAGCAGTGCTGCCTGCTGGTGTTGACACTAAAACTCCATCTGAAATTAATCTTTTAATTATTGTTTTTGCACCAGTTTGAATTGACAAAGATGCTGCCTGTCTACTTTGTCTTAAAATTGAAACTTCATTAATTGCAATTGATTTTTTTTTTAATCCTTGTTTATTTTTTACAATCAATTCTAAAGGAGAAATAGTAATCATTTTAGCTTTTGAAAAGTTTTTTATAGTATGTTTTGTTGAGAATTTGTTCATTAGAAAACCATAATTTCCAGAATTTATTCCATAAAAATACTTTGATGAACTTTTGTTTTTCTTTAATGTTTTAAGCATAAAACCATCACCGCCAATCACAATTACTACATTTGATTTAGATGATATATTTTTTAATTTTTTTAAAAGAAAAGATTTAATCTTTAATGATTTAGTATTTAAATCTGAAATAATTATTGGTTTATTCATATTAGTGGTGCCCTCGGCCAGACTCGAACTGGCACTCCCAAAAGGGCAAGGATTTTAAGTCTACTCCCACATTCATCTGCCCAACTAATTCAAGCTTTTTAATTTTTTTCATTTTTTTTAGTGCACATTAATGCACATTTTTGTGCATTAGTGCACACTCTTGCGGTTGTTAGTTGTAAGTAGAGCATAAATCCCTGACATCTACCACTTCAAATTTTATCATTATTTACTTTTTATTAAATTAAAATTTATTTTATATTCATAAAAATCTATGTCACTGGTAACACTTAATGCTCTTTTAACTTTTAAATCATTTTCTAAAGCTATTATTGCTCCCTTTACTTTTTGGTCTTTTTCTAAATATTCATCTTTAATGAAACCCATGTATCGTTGAATTTGACCAACCACACTATCACTTGCTCTTCCTTTTTTTAACTCTATTACAAGGTATTCTTTTTTATCTTTACTTATTGCCAATATATCTATCGGCCCCGTATCAGTTGGAAATTGTTTTCCAGAAACTTCTTCATCTTCATCTTTATAAATATCATAATTTTTTGCTAAAGGAGTTTGCTCCCAATTTTTAATTAAAAAATCTTCTAAATGCATTTCTAAAGCAAACATGCTTGGATTTTCAATTTCTTTATCAGAAGTTGTGATGGAAATTGGGCTAGTTCCTTTTACAAAACTTTCAATTTCTTCTGCGTGTTTTGAAATATCTGAAACTGTTCCTATTGCACCAGTAGAATTTCTTAAAGACTCACTCATTTCATCTCTTTTAATTGTAGTAGATAGCCATTCAACTGGTCTTCTATGTACTATCGATGGTTTTTCAGAATTATAAAAATATCCACCATTTATTTTAGCAATCTTATAATTTCTTTCTCCATCTGGACATAAAACAAAATCTTCATTATTCATTCTTTTGGCAACTTGATGTATTGCACTACATGCAAGTCCTGCTTTTACTTTATGAGCTTCTGGATTATTTTTAATAAATACTGGAACAAATTTTTTATTAAATTCTCTCCAATCTTCTACTAAATCATTTGTAAAATCTATTTCAGGTATAAAACCAACACCTATAAAATTTCCATCAAAACAATCTTTAAAATGTTTATGTTGTTTACCTAGAATAACTTTAAAATATTTTTTCATTATTAAGTTTGGTGCCCTCGGCCAGACTCGAACTGGCACTCCATAAATGGCAAGGATTTTAAGTCCTTTGTGTCTACCAATTTCACCACGAGGGCACAGATTTGTATTGTGTTATCTAGTTTATTTAACATTACATTTCAACAAGTTTGTAATTCTACAACTACACTAGAACTACACTACCTCAATTAACATAAAAGAGTAATAAAGTTAACTGAAATCTAGTGTAGTCAAATTATTTTTAGAAATATCTAATATCGCACCCTCTACTCTTATAAATATTTAAGTGAATATAAATGTTATTTGTAAATATAAAAATTGATACAACAAAAAAATAGTCAATTTAATAGTATAATGAGACCTACTCAAGTGATGTAAGTCTGACATTTATCCTCACACAAAAATTTGTAGATTAAGAATATTCCGAGAAAGTCGTAATAGACTTTATGTTTTTTCTCTATGTAATCAGTTGTTGAGTTAATGACCAACGACTTATGTTGAACTATGTCCAGAATAAAGATTAAAATTGATAGAACTAAAAAGAGATTTAGACTTAAATCTCCCGTAAAGAATATAGATATTCCCGTAAAGAAAATTGTATGTCGCACAACAAGAATACCTAGTGTTAATAGATTACGAGATTTGTATAGAAAATCTTTTGAAAATCCTAAAAACATAGACGACCAGATTTACATAAAAGACCACCTACTCCATATTTCCAGTAATCAGACTAGATACGATTTAGATGATTTTAAAAAAGATATTAGATTGATTAACAAGAGATTAAATCAAAAGTTAATCCATAGAAGAAAATATAAGAAGTCCCCTAATAGAATAGTATTTTTTATATTTTATGAACAATCCCAAGATAAAGAATTAACCCATTGTCATATATTATTAAGAGTTCCTAAATTCCTTAAAAACAAAATAAAGAAATTAGTAAGAATTATTGAGAAACATCTACCACCATTGTTTAGTGTTAGATTAACCAAGAGAACGCAACAGATTTCAGTTAAATATCCTACAAAACGAACACACGAATTAAACGATAATTTTGATGTGTATTAGTAAATATAAGTATTACCTCTTATAAATAGATATAGACACTTCTACGATTAGATATGTGTCATCAACACAATGAAAAATAACGAGATTAGATATGTTTTTACAGAAAATTATACAAGAATTGAAAAGAATAGAAAATATTAAGTCAACAATCCACCGATTGAGTGAATTAGAGAAATTTGAGAAATCATTTTATCCTGATTTGATTAAAAAACATAAACTATCAGAAAACGATAAATTAAAGAGAGAAATTAAATGACATTCCCAAGTTTGAACATAGAAAAGTTAAGACACGATACTATTCAAAAAGTGAAAAAAGAAAAACAAGATAAAGAGAACGCAAAAAAATTACAACAGAAACAATACGACTATCAGAATTATTTAAATTTATCACACATCAAAAAATCATCATCTTTTAAAATGATAAAAGACGAATACTACGACCGAGATAAATTAGATAGTGAATTTGAAGATTTCCTAGAATATACGACACTATATAAATTTAAAGACCACATTGAGAAACACATTAAATTAAAATCAACAGATAAAGATATTGTTCCACATTTGTTAAGACAAGAAATGAAATACCTTGACCCAATTGTTGAACATTTAAGAAACCAAAAGAGTTAAAAAATGTTAAATTATTTTAAATCAAAAAGAGAACATAAGATAAGAAGAACTTATACATTTGACCCAAAAGTGATTGAAGAATTAGATAATTATTGTGATGAAAATAGTATCAATAAATCCAATATGTTTAATAATTTCGCAAGATACATAACACAATCTTCCTTACCTTTGAAACAACTAATAAAAAAGACTTCTGTATCGTCCACTAAATAATAATTGAAAAAAACAGATTTATATTCACATCTTTAAATCTTTGTATCAATATATAATAACCGAGTGTGTGTCAGACTTAACATAACATTAAAAAAGACACACACTCCCTACTTTAAAAAAATCCAACCAATTTAAGTAATCTCTTTTATTTTAGATAACTAGATTATATTTGATTACAACAAACGAATAATATTTTCCCTTGTGTAAAAATGTTTTATCAAAAACTATTTGATAACCATTTATATAATTTTCACTAAAACTAGATTGTTCATTACTAGAATAAGTTTTTTTAATTCCTGTTTCAGAATTTTCCTCTACATTGTTAATTTCGTTTTTAACAACCATAGATGATATTTTATCCTGTAATCTAACCTTACTATCTAATAGAGATTTTTTCCGACTTAAATTGATATCAGAACTATAACCACTACCACACGAATAAAGTATTTTATCTTCCGATTTAAATTCATTACAGATTTGAGATTGAATTTTAATCAACTCATTTCCACCATTGATAGTAGTTTTATTATCAAGTTTAGATAATTTATTTGTAGAACTACAACCAACTAATAAAACAGAAAATAATATTATAAAATATTTCAAGTAGACCTCCTTTCTATAAATTTTCTAAAACAAATAAGAAACTCATCACTACTGAATTTTGATATCTCTCATCTGTTAACCAAGTTATGAAGAAATTTTGTTTATTGAGTTGAATAGTTTCCTTACAAACTTTTGTTTCTATTTCCTCAATAATGACACCATTTTTAGATGTAGTTTTATTTTCGTAATAACACTCATCACTTAAAACCATTGATACTAAAAGAAAGTAAATGATGATGAATTTCTTAATCATAAACCTTTCTTTCTAATACTAATAATTTTTGATGTAATTCAGTTGAAATTAACTTTAAAATTAAAACCACCGCATAATCAGTTTCAGATTTAATAATTTCCTGTCTACACTTTGAATTACAATCACTACCAAACATATGAACTAGTGTGTTCTCAAAATATTTCGTAGATTTACCAAACGCAGTCGCAGTAGTTAAAAGTAAGAATAGAAAAAATGTGATTTTAATAAATTTAAACATCACAAATATTCCTCTCTAATTCTACCTGACATATTTGATTTCTAATCATTTCCTCGTTTTCAATGTAGTAATCAGTTTCGTGTCTTTTGATTAGTTTATGAATATAAGAAATCCACCATTTACGACCAGTATATTTTTCCATAAATGATTTGATGTCTTTTAATTTAGTGTCCTTTTGTCTTAATCCGAGAATTAGATTTAATTCCCTCTTTTGTTTTTCACAATCTACAAGAACACCATTCTCACCGATATCTTTAGAGAATTGAACTCTACCACCACGATACTTGTTTTGTTTCTTCATTCTATCTTTTGTGATTTTCTGTTTCTCACTTAAAGATGTCCGATACCATTCAGACATAATTGATAGAATTTTGTAGAATACACTACCTAAACTATCCGCAGATATTACATCTCCTAAATCAGTAAAATGTAATTGTATTTTATTTTTACGATACTTCTCTACATCATTAACTAATCCAATATGAGAACGAGAATATCTACTTAATTCAGAACACACGATAATGTCCCCTTTTTTAAGTTTAGATGACATTAAAGTTCCTTGTGTTCTTTGAGTAATCAATGTCCCACCTGACACAACATCATAAAACCACTCATCAATTTCTAATCCTTTTAGATTACAATACGAATTGATTTTATATCTTTGTGTTTCAAATGAACTATCAACTCCTTCCTCATTAGATTTTCTAACATAACCATATATCATTTTATTACTCCTATTTTTTTATCGTGTTCAATCACAATAGAAATAATACGATATTCCGTCCTTTCCTCAACACTTTATACCTATTGATACTAGTGTAGTTTCCACTATCTACTCTACCCAAGTGTAGTTTTTGATGATTGTTTTACTATTTTTTGATGATTATTTGATTACTTGATTACTACTAAACGAGATTTCCTTTGAGAAGTAGAATTGACATTTGTTAATCTGTCTACCAACGCAAGTGTCTTTAGATTTTTAGTGTAGTTTTCGTAAATCATTTTACCAGATGTTCCCACATTCTTACCGATTATGAACTCACTAATATTATTCTGTATTTGAAACACTATATAAGTGTGTCTTAAAGATACCGCATCTCTTCTTTTCCACTTATCACCGATTTTAACAGATTTAAGTTTTGATTGTTCTAATAGAGAATTAAATCCATTCGCAAAAGTTTTTACATTAAAAATATAATCACTTTCACTTTCCTTTTTACCATAATACTCTTCCTTAATTTCCCTTATTTTCTTTAACGCAAAATAACTACCACCCATTCCAATATTTTGATGAACTCCTGTCTTATCTTTAACATTGTTAATTGTGTAATATCTGTCCAATGTATTAAAGAAATCTTTACCCCATTTCCGTTCAATACCTTTCGCAAGATAATCATTTCGTTTATCTCTACATTTACAATCTTCCCATTTCAGATTTAACATTCCTTGAACACGAATACCTGTATTGACACCGAATATAATAAATTGATGTAATATCTTCCTACTGAACGCAACTTTTTTACCACCATCTAAACCACCTT
>CABXCB010000008.1 GCA_902510635.1 uncultured Pelagibacteraceae bacterium | reverse complement strand
TACCTTCACCAATCTTTCACTATATCGATGGTGCTGCTGATGATGAAATTACTTACCGTAGAAATACAAGTTCATTTGATGATGTAGATTTAGTTCCAAATGTTTTAAGAGGAGTAGATAAAGTAGATCTATCAACAACTATTTTTGGAAAAAAAATTGATATGCCATTGTATTGTGCTCCAACTGCTTTACAAAGATTATTCCATTACGATGGAGAAAGGGCTGTGGGAAAAGCAGCTCAGAAATTTAATACTATGTTTGGGGTTTCAGCGTTATCAACAGTGAGTGTTGAAGAAATATCCTCACTAATTAATACACCAAAAATGTTTCAGTTTTATTTTCATAAAGATAGAGGATTAAATGATGCAGTAATGGAAAGAGCTAAAGCAGCAAAATTTGATGTAATGGCTTTAACAGTTGATACTATCACAGGAGGAAATCGTGAGAGAGATCTAAGGACAGGGTTTACATCTCCACCCAAACTTACCCTATCAAGTTTATTTAGTTTCGCAGTAAAACCTATGTGGGGAATAAATTATTTAACTAAAGGAAAATTTGAACTTCCTCATTTACAAGATCATGTTAGCGAAGGGACAAGTACTGCAGTTTCAATAGGAAATTATTTTTCTAACATGTTAGATCAATCTATGAATTGGAAGGATGCTGAAAAACTTTGTTCTCAATGGGGAGGACATTTTGCGTTAAAAGGAGTTATGAGTGTTGAAGATGCAAAGCGTGCTCTGGATATTGGTTGTACAGGCATTATGGTTTCAAATCATGGCGGTAGACAATTAGATGGAGCAAGATCTCCTTTTGATCAGTTAGCTGCAATAGTAGATGCCGTGGGAGATAAGATGGATGTGATTTGTGAAGGAGGAATTCAAAGAGGAACACATGTGCTTAAGGCACTTTCGTTAGGTGCAAAAGCTTGTTCTGGTGGTAGGTTATATCTTTATGCATTGGCAGGAGCTGGACAAGCAGGTGTTGAAAGAGCATTAAGTCAGTATCGCGCAGAAATAGAAAGAGGCATGAAACTTATGGGATGTACAAAAATAAATGATTTAAACAGAAAAAATTTAAGATTTAGAAAAAAATGAATTTAAAAGATTGTCATAATTTTGAAGATTTTAGAAAGTTAGCAAAAAAAAAATTACCCTCACCTATTTTTCATTATATTGATGGAGGTTCAGATGATGAAAGTACACTGAATAGAAATACTGCAGCATTTAATGATTATGATTTAATTCCAAATGTTTTAAGGGGAGTTGATGATGTAGACTTGTCCACAACTGTTCTTGGAGAAAAAATTGATTTTCCATTATTTCCTTCAGCAACAGCAATGCATCGACTATATCACCATGAAGGAGAAAGAGCTTCTGCAAGAGCTGTTGAAAAAATGGGTACAATTTTTGGAACCTCTACAATGGGAACAGTTAGTATTGAAGAAATTGGAAAAATTAATAAAGGTCCAAAATCGTTTCAACTTTATATTCATAAAGATAGAGGACTTACAGATAATCTAATAGAAAGATGTAAAAAAGCAGGTTTTACTAGTTTGTGTTTAACAGTTGACACCGTGGTAGCTGGTAACAGAGAAAGAGATAGACGAACAGGATTTACCACTCCACCAAAATTAACATTAGGTAGTTTGTTAAGTTTTGTACTACATCCGGCTTGGACAATTAATCATTTAATTCATGAAAAATTTAAATTAGCTAATATTATTCACATGACTGAAAAAGGAAGCAGCATAGATAAATCAGTCATTGATTATATAAATGAGCAATTTGATCCAGCTATGAACTGGGAAGATGCAGAGTATTGTGTAAAAAAATGGAATGGTCCATTTGCGTTAAAAGGAGTTATGTCAGTTGAAGATGCAAAAAAAGCAATTGATATTGGATGCACGGCAGTAATAGTTTCTAATCATGGAGGAAGACAACTGGATGGTTCAAGAGCACCTTTTGATCAACTTTCAGAAATTGTAGATGCAGTTGGAGATAAAATAGAAGTAATACTTGATGGAGGAGTGAGAAGAGGGACGCATGTTCTTAAGGCTTTAAGCTTAGGTGCTAAAGCGTGTAGTTTTGGAAAAGGTTATTTATTTGCATTAGCCTCTGGAGGTCAAAAAGGAGTAGAAAAAATTTTAGAACATATGAAAGCAGAAATTAATCGTGATATGAAATTAATGGGATGTAAAAATCTTAGTGAATTAAATAGTTCCAAACTTATTTATAGAAAATAAAAAGTGAAACTTGCAAAAAATATTGAGAGATTAGGCACAGAATCTGCATTTAAAATATTAGCAGAAGCAAAAAAATTAGAAGCAGAAGGAAAAAAAATAATTCATTTAAGTTTGGGTCAGCCAAATTTTAAATCACCAAAGCATGTAGTTGAGGCAACAAAAAAAGCACTAGATGAAGGTCACCATGGATATGTTCTACCAAATGGAATTATTAAGTGTAGAGAAGCTGTCTCTAGAAAAATAAAAAAACTTTACAATGCAGATATAGATCCAGAAAGAGTAATTATAATGCCTGGCGGTAAACCAACTATGTATTACGCAATAACTTTGTTTGGGGAGCCTGGTGCAGAAATAATATATCCAGATCCTGGCTTTCCAATTTATGAATCAATGATTAATTATACGGGAGCAAAAGCAGTTCCAATAAATATGTTAGAAAACAAAGATTTTTCAATGAATCCAGAAAAAATTTTATCATTAATAAACGAAAATACTCGATTAATAATATTAAATAATCCAAATAATCCAACAGGTGCTTTCACAGAAAAAAATAAAATAGATCAATTAGCAGAGGGTTTAAAAAAATTTCCAAATGTTGCACTTTTGAGTGATGAAATTTATAGCAGACAAATTTTTGATGAAAAAAAAATGCCAACCTTTTTTAATTACCCACATTTATATGATCGATTAATTGTTCTTGATGGGTGGAGTAAAGCTTATTCAATGACAGGTTGGAGATTAGGTTGGTCAGTATGGCCAAAAAAATTGGTAGAACATGTTATTAAATTTTGTGTAAATAATCATTCATGTGTAAATGCCGCCATACAATTTGGGGGAATTGCTGCTCTTGATGGACCAGATGAACCAATAAATTTTATGATGGAAAAGTTTTCTAAAAGAAGAAAGTTAATATTTGATGGACTAAATAGTATTAAGGGAATTGAATGTAGCTTACCAGGTGGAGCATTTTATGCTTTTCCAAATGTAATAGGTACTGGCATGAATGGATTGGATTTTACAAAAAAATGTCTGCACGAAGCAGGCGTAGCAATTGTGCCCGGTACATCATTTGGAAAAAAAGCTGTAAATTATGTACGATTTAGCTTTGCAGCCTCTCAAGATAATATTTCTAAGGCGCTAGAAAATATCAAAAAAATGTTAAGTTAATATAGTAAAATTTATTATATATTTAAAATTATTTAAATAAAAATGAACGAACAGATACAAAAAGAATTAAAAAGTATATTTAATGATAGATTTTCTATTTCTGAGTCTACAAGAGCAAATTATGCTCGTGGCGAAGATACATATGATCCAGTTTTATCTCAAGCAGTAGTTTTTCCTGAAACTAACGAAGAAGTTTCAAAAATATTAAAATTATGTAATGAACATAAAATTCCTGTTGTGCCATTTGGGACAGGGACTTCTCTTGAAGGAAATGTAGTAGGCAATGAAAATGGGATTACAATTTCTTTAGAAAAAATGAATAAAGTTTTAAGTGTTAATGCAGCTGATTTTGATTGTAGGGTTCAAGCAAATGTTACAAGAAAACAACTAAATGAGTATTTAAGAGAGGATGGAGTTTTTTTCCCAATCGATCCAGGTGCAGATGCTGCATTGGGTGGAATGGCTTCTACCTCAGCATCCGGTACGATGGCGGTTAAGTATGGGACAATGCGAACAGTGGTATCAGGCTTAACAGTAGTCTTAGCTAATGGAGAAATTATAAAAACAGGAGGTAGGGCAAAAAAATCTTCTGCGGGATATAATTTGACTAATCTATTTATTGGTTCTGAAGGAACACTAGGAATTATAACTGAAGTACAGTTAAGATTGTCTCCAATTCCAGAAAATATTATGAGTGCAGTTTGTTATTTTCCTGATTTAGACTCAGCAGTCTTAACCTCCCAAGAAGTAATTCAATATGGATTAAATGTTGCAAGAATTGAAATGTTAAACAAAGATCAAATGGAAATAAGTATTAAATACTCAAAACTAGAAAATGTAAAAGCTTCTCCAACTCTTTTTTTCGAATTTCATGGTAGCGAAACATCTAATAAAGAGACAATAAAAATTGTTGAAGAACTTTCTAAAAATAATGGAGGAAGTGATTTTAAATGGGCCGAGTCAATTGAAGAAAGAAATAAATTGTGGAAAGCAAGACATGATGTTTATTATTCAGTTAAAGCTCTAGGTAATAATATGAAAGTATATTCTACAGACATATGTGTTCCTATTTCAAAACTTGTAGAATGTGTTTCTTGGGCTGAAAAACATGTTAAACAAAACGGCTTAATTGCTCCAATGGTTGGTCATGTTGGAGATGGTAATTTTCACTCTATTATTTTGTATGATCCCAAAGATGAAGAAAAACAAAAACTAATAAGAGATTATAGTGATAAACTTATTCAAAAAGCTTTAGAGCTAGAGGGAACAATAACAGGAGAACACGGCATTGGTTTACAAAAAAAACATTATTTATTAAAACAACATCCTGACAATTTACCGGCAATGAAATCGATTAAAAGAAGTATGGATCCAAATAACATAATGAATCCAGGAAAAGTTTTTGATCTAAACTAAAATATACAATCTATAATTGTATAAGCGTTCATAATGAGCATTTTTTTTAGGACTCTTAGTAAGTTATATGCTTAAATCATAATAGTTAATTAACTAAGAGGGAAAAAAATGATTAAGAAAAAAAAATCACTGAAGGTAAATAAATTACCTTCAAGACGTAAGTTTTTTAAAGCTGCCGCGGTAACAGGTGTTGCTGCAGTTGCGTTAGCTTCGTGTGATCAACAAAAAAAATCATCAGGTCCTAATGTAAACAAAGAAAGAATTGAAGTTTCTATGGTTGCTACTTGGCCAAGAGATTTTCCAGGTTTAGGTACTGGTGCACAAAGACTAGCAGAGAGAATAGGTGAAATGAGTGACGGACGTATACAAGTTACTTATTATGCAGCCGGCGAAAGAGTAAAAGCATTCGACTCATTCGATGAAGTTGCATCAGGTAATTCACAAATGTATCATGGTGCAGACTACTACTGGGTTAAAAAACATCCAGCATTTGGATACTTTACAGCAAGTCCGTTTGGTCTTACTTACCCTGAATTTAATGCTTGGACTCACTTTGCTGGAGGGCAAGAACTTTGGGATAAATTAACTGATGATTTTGGAACTCAAAGTTTTATAGCTGGTAACACAGGAGTACAAATGGGTGGTTGGTTTAACAAAAAAATTGAATCAGCTAATGACTTTAAAGGTTTAAAAATGCGTATGCCTGGATTAGGAGGACAAGTTCTTGGAAAACTTGGTGGTTCTCCAATTTCACTTCCTGGTGGACAAATTTATGAAAACCTTGTTTCAGGTGCAATTGATGCAACTGAATGGGTAGGCCCTTGGAATGATGAGGCTATGAAGTTCCATGAAGCTGCTAAATACTATTACTATCCTGGTATGCACGAACCTGGTTCTGCATTAGCATGTGGTGTTAATAAATCCTGGTTTACAAGTTTATCAAAATCAGACCAATTAATAATCAAAACTGCATGTGCTTGGGCAGACGAAATAACAATGGCAGAATATAATGCTAAAAATGGTGCAGCATTAGCTCGTCTTATAAACGACCAAGGTGTTCAGTTAGAGAAGTTCAATGATGAAGTTTATGACGCCTTCGCTCAAGGAGCAAAAGAAGTTTATGCAGAAGTTCAAGCACACAGTGAGCTAGCTGCTAAAACTCATGCGAGTTTTATAAAAGCTCGTAAAGAAATTGGTTCTTGGACTAACTTGTCAGACTCACCATATATTAGTCAAAGAAATAGAGCTTTAGGAATTTAATAATACCTAAAGTTTGAGTAAAATTTGAAAATTAAGGGCCCTTTAAAAGGGCCCTTTTTTTTGATAAAATTCACAAAAAAGTTTTTGGTTTATGTTTACAAAAAATAATTTACCGATATCGATTAGAATATTTAGTTATTCAATATTGGCTTTTACCTTAGTTTTTTTAATTAATAATGTTTTAACAGTTTGGCTTGATTGGCCTGGTATTAAAAAATTATTTTCACAATTTGGTTTATTTGGATTTAGAATATTAAATACACCTTTAGAAGGTTTATCGCTAGCTCTTGCATTTATACAATTATTTTTTTATTTTATATCAATTTTATTAGTATATTTTTATGTTCGAAAATCTATAGATCAAACTTTAGAAACTGATGCAGAAATCCTTACTAAAATTGCAGGTTATATTATTAGATCATCATTCTGGGCAGTTTTAATTTTAGGTATCGTAGATTTTATAATTTCATTTATGGTTGTTGAAAAATTAATAGAGCCAATTTTTAATGAAGCTATAAAATTTAAATTAGTTAATCCATCATTTAGAATTACATTTATTCATTTTCCTTTAGTATTAGTTTCATTTATAATTGGATATTTTACTAGATCTGTAGGTTTTATTTGGTTAGCAGTCCTAGTTGTTGGAAGTGAATTTGTAATTGTTTTATCTAGATTTATATTTAATTATGAACAAGCTTTTCAAGGAGATCTAGTTCGTTTTTTGGTATGCTGCACTTTATCTTTTTGCCAGCGCATATGCTTTAATACATGAAGGCCATGTACGAGTTGATGTTTTGTATACTGGTTTTAGTGAAAAAAGAAAAGCGTGGACAAACTCAATTGGATCTTTGGTATTGGGCATTCCACTTTGTCTTATAATTATATTTTTAGGAATGGGTGGAAAAGCAAGCATTATTAATGGTCCAGCTCTTTCCTTTGAAATCACTCAACAAGGTTCCAATGGATTATATTTGTTATATTTAATGGCAATTTATTTGGCTGTATTTGCTGTAACAATGTTGATCCAATTTACCAGTTATTTTATGAGTAGCAGTCATAAAATTTTAAATAATTAAATTATGGAACATTTTTTTTTAGCTTTACTTGTACTAATAATGATAGTGGCATTGGCATCAGGTTTTCCAGTAGCTTTTGCATTACCCGGCTCAGCCATTATTTCAATAGGTCTTGCAGCTTTTGTTGGTTATTTATTTACAGGAGATCCGAGCGCTTATTTTGCTACAGATGGACCCATAGAATGGTTGACAGCAGGTATTACTAATTTTAGGAGTAACTATTGGGACGTAGAGACTGATACTTTAATTGCAATACCTCTATTTATTTTTATGGGTATTATGTTGCAAAAATCTAAAATAGCAGAAGATCTTTTAGTTACAATGGGGCAGTTGTTTGGTCCTATTCCTGGAGGACTGGGTATTTCAGTAATTTTTGTTGGAGCTTTACTAGCAGCAACAACAGGTATTGTTGGAGCAACAGTAATTGCAATGGGTTTAATTTCACTACCTACAATGTTGAATAATAATTATGACAAAAGTCTTGCTAGTGGAATTGTATGTTCTTCTGGAACACTTGGTCAAATAATACCTCCCTCAATTGTTTTAATTATTATTGCCGACCAATTAGCTAGTGCTTCTGATGTAGCAAATACAATGAGACAGTCTGACTATAAATTATTTACAGGAGAGTTTAGTATGCCTGGCACATTTAGAGTCGGATCAACTAGCGCTGGTGATATGTTTCTTGGAGCACTACTACCTGGATTAGTACTGGTTGGTTTGTATATGTTATATGTATTTATATATGCAAGAATAAATCCTAAAGCAGCTCCTCCTGTTCCATTTGAAGGTCAATTCGATTTTAAATTTTGGACAAAAGTTATTATGGTAATAATTCCTCCTCTTGCATTAATTTTTGCAGTTCTTGGATCTATATTAATGGGTGTAGCAACTGTAAATCAAGCTGGTTCTATTGGTGCAATAGGAGCCACTATGATGGCAGGCTATCGTCTTCATCAAGGTAAAAAAGATGAATATTACCCATTATTAATAGCCATCCTATCGGTAATACCTATTTTTATACTTGCAAAAAATTATAACTTAAATGTTAAAGCCTTAGAAACTAGAGACTTCACCGCAATTCTTTTTACAGGTTTTTTTACTATAACATTCTTATTTGGTATTATTTGGAGTTTTTGGAGAACCTATAAAGTTGATAATGTTTTAAAGGAGGTTGTTACAGAAACTTGTGTAACTACATCGATGGTTTTTATAATTCTTCTAGGAGCAGCAATGTTAACTTCAGGCTTTAGAGCCTTTGGAGGTGAAGAATTAGTAAGAGATTTTCTACAAGATTTACCAGGAGGATTTTGGACCCAGTTCATTGTTGTAATGGCAGTAATCTTTCTATTAGGATTTTTTCTTGATTTTATTGAAATTGCTGTAGTTGTTGTTCCTATTATAGCTCCAATATTGTTAGCAGAAACTGGAGCTAATGTTAGCGCTATTTGGTTAGGTGTAATGATTGGTATGAACTTACAAACTTCTTTCTTAACGCCTCCATTTGGTTTTGCACTTTTTTATTTAAAAGGAGTTGCACCCAAATTTATTACAACCTTAAATATTTGGAAAGGAGTTGTCCCTTTTATAGTTTTACAGTTAATTGGACTTGGAATCGTAGGTTTTTATCCAACCCTAGTAAATTATTTACCTGCCAGAACATACTTAACATCTCATGTAGCTCCGCCCCCAAAGAATCCTAAGCTTCAACATTGTTTACAAGAATATAAGTTTGCTATTTACAATAATGAAGAGCAAAAAATCAGAGCTGCTATTACAGATTTTCAAAATTTGGTTCCTTCCAACCTTCCTAATGATAAATTATATATTTTCGAAGAACATTTTGAAAATGCGCTAGGAACTTTTGCATTAGTTAAAAATTTACAGAAAACAGAAGAAGAGTATAACTTATTTGCTGAAGATTACAGAGATCTTCACTTTAGTGTTAGGAAGAAACAAAAAAAGATAAGAAAAATAGAGAAGAAAATAAAAAAATTAGAAGCTGAAATTAGAAATTTATATCAATCTGAAACAGCTGCGAAAAACAAAATTAATTTAAAAATTGAAGATTACAAACTAGAAATAGACGAGTTATTTAAAGCAGTCCCTAAAGAATGGAAAGAAAAAAATGAAGAATTTAAAATTATTTATAAATCTAAAAATATTCAAACAAAGAAATATAGAAAAAATGTTGATCAAGCATATGAAAACTTAAATCAAATCACAATATTTATTCAAGATCACAAAAAATTGAATAAACTTTCAACAGATGTAAATAAATTAAAAAATAAAATAAATGAAGAAGATTATAAAAGTTCAATATTAATAATTGATAATCTTTTGAAAAAAATTCGAAAAATTTCAGGAATGGATGAATTTGAAAATAGATTGGATGATTTAAAATCTTTACTTAATAGTGGTGAATTAGACTCAGGTAAAATAATAAATCAAAGCTCAAATATATTTAATTTATACGATAAAGAAGTTAAATGGAGAAGTGATGCTAATAAAAATTTACTTTCAGAGCTAATGAAATATAATTTAGTTATCAAAGATAATATTGGTTTGCGGCTTCAATCTAAATTAACTAAAGACCAGGCAAAATATGTTGCAAGTTGTAACTCTGTTCACCGTGATATATCTTTAAATTTCTAATTTAAATAAATGGCAAAAAATATTTTACCGATAAGAAAAGCGGTTATAATTTTTTTTGTATTTGCTTGTGGATATTTTTTATCTTGTCTATTGAGGGCAATTACTGCAACTTTATCACCATTGTTAACTTCAGAGTTTAATTTATTAGCTGGAGATTTAGGCCTTTTAGCTGGAGGATATTTCTTAGGTTTTGCGTCGATGCAAATCCCTCTTGGGTATTTGTTAGATAAACATGGCCCTAAAAAAATTGTTTCTTCATTTTTATTAATTGCGATATTTGGAACCACAGCTTTTTCATTAGCTCAAAGCTTTTCCGGTTTACTAATATCAAGGATTTTAATTGGTGTTGGTGTTAGTGCATGTTTAATGGGCCCTTTAACTGGTTATAGAATTTGGTTTGCTGACCAATATCAGCAAAGAGCCAACTCATGGATGTTAATGATAGCTTCTACAGGATTTGTATTTTCAACATTACCAGTTCAAATTTTATTACCTATTATTGGATGGAGATGGATTTTTGGTGGAATAACTATTTTAACATTTCTTGTTATAATTTTAACTTTATTTTTTATTCCTTCATGGAAAAAAGAAGAAAATAATAATAAAAAAAATATTAGATCTTTATCGGATGTTTGGAAAAATAAGTTTTTTAGAAGCACGATTCCACTTGGGTTATTTAACTATGGGGGAATTATGGCAGTCCAAACACTGTGGGCTGGCCCATGGATGATTAGGGTCGCAGGTTATGATCCTTTGGAGAGTGCAACTGGCCTTTTTTGGATTAATATTACCATGCTTATAGCATTTTTTGTTTGGGGTTATATTTTGCCTAAAATTAACAATTTAGGAATTGGAACAATGAAGCTAATGAAATTTGGATTACCAATTAGTTATTTATCTTTACTTATAATTGTTATTTTAGGTGAAAATGCTGGAGCTATACATTTTATAATCTATATATTTACCTCAATTGTATTGTCACTTGCCCAGCCGGCGGTAGCCATGCGCTTTCCTACTAGTTTGGCAGGTAAATCACTAACATCATTTAATTTACTTATTTTTTTGGGCACATTTATAATGCAGTGGGGAATTGGTTTAATTATTGATTTAAGTAAATCTTTTGGATTTGGAGAAATTCCGAGCTTCCAAATATCTTTTTCTATTTATTTGGCAATTTGTGTACTTTCTTATTTATATTTTATATTAAATAATAAATATGAATAAAAGAAAAATGTATATTTTATCAATAATTTTTTTTTTAATATTAATTTACTTTATATTTACATTTATACTATTTAGTTCTCAAAGAAATTTATTATATCTACCAGTAGAAAATAATTATCAAGGGGACGAATTAACTGTAGATATTCAAAAGGTTAAAGTTATTACAAATGATAATTTTGAACTTTTAGCATGGTATCACAAGAAAGATATTAGTAATTATAAAACTATTCTTTATCTTCATGGAAATGCAGGGGCATTGGAAAATAGAATTCATAAAATAAATCACTTTAATGATATAGATGTTAATTTTTTATTACTTGCCTGGAGAGGTTTTAGTGGGAATAAAGGAAAACCTACAGAACAAGGTCTTTATGAAGATGCCAGAAGTGCGATTAAGTGGTTAAAAGAAAAAGGTATTTTAGAAAAAAATATTATAATTTATGGAGAGTCATTGGGTACAGGAGTAGCTACTGAAATAGCTCAAAATAAAAATTTTGCTGGTATAATTTTAGAATCACCTTTTACTTCGATGGTAGCTGCTGCTAAATCTAAATATCCAATATTCCCAATTAAATTACTTCTTAAAGATAAATATGAAAGTGATATGAAAATTAAAAATATAAAATCTCCAATTTTAATTATGCATGGCGAAGTTGATAAAGTAGTTCCATTTTGGATGGGAAAAAAAATGTTTAAATTAGCAAATCAGCCAAAGTATTCATATTTTTCAAAATATGACGATCATATGATGGAATTTGATGAAGACTTAATTAACTCAATAAAATCCTTTATTAAAAGTTTAAATTAAGACACAATCTAAACAAATAGTTTACTCAATTGATTATTAAAAAATAATTGTGAGAAAATTATTAATTTTTTTATTTATTGTTTTAACTTTTCAAAATTCTTCTGCAGAACCAAATAATTTAGAAACAAAAGATTTTTTTTATATAGGAACTATGCAATCTCATAATAATGATTTTACGCTTTATTTTAAAACAAGAGGTAAAGCTGTACTAGCTAGAGGTGAAGAATTTAATTATATAACTGATTATCCCCAGGATCTATATA
The DNA here is from genome assembly GCA_902510635.1 of uncultured Pelagibacteraceae bacterium. Taxonomy (GTDB): domain Bacteria; phylum Pseudomonadota; class Alphaproteobacteria; order Pelagibacterales; family Pelagibacteraceae; genus Pelagibacter. The sequence continues at coordinate 16,651 of CABXCB010000008.1, read as the reverse complement.
TTTATGATCATATTACAAAATCAGATGAGTCCTTAATTTCTTATGAATGGTTTCCATCAAGTGCAAAACAAATTATAGAAAATTATGATTTTCCAGTATTTCCAGAAGATTTTGCATATTATTTATTAAAGGATAACAATACTCTAATAATGGTTAGTGCCATTAAAAATATTAATGCTAATTTAGTTTTTGACATTTCTAAAAGAAATTTAAAAAAATATGATAAAAAAAATAAATTAAATTTTATAATTTCATCAGTTGCAAAAAAATGCGGTTATTTAAGTTTAGAGGAAAAATATAATTGTTATTATTATAAACCTTTAATATCTAATAATTTAATCAATTAGTTGCAATAAAAGCTTCAGCAAACTGTTCTGCTTTGAAGATTTGCAAATCATCTTCTTTTTCACCCAAACCTAAAGCAATAATTGGCAATTTATATTTTTTAGCTATTGCAATTAAAATACCACCCTTTGCAGTTCCATCTAGTTTAGTCATAATTAATCCTGTAACTGGAATTATCTTGTTAAATTCTTCGACTTGATTAATTACATTTTGTCCAGAAGTTGCATCTAAAACTAGTAAAACTTCATGAGGAGCATTAGGATCAATTTTTTTTGTTACGTTTGCAATTTTTTTATATTCTTCCATTAAATTTTTTTTATTTTGTAGTCTTCCTGCAGTGTCTATTAATACATGTGTAAATTGATTTTTTAATGCTTCATCAACAGCTTTATAAGCAACTGACGCAGGGTCAGAGCCCTGTGAAGATTTGATGATTTCTACATCTATTTTTTTAGCCCAATTTTCTAGTTGTTCTATTGCTGCAGCTCTAAAAGTATCCGATGCTGAAAAAATAACTTTATTATGATTAGATTTTAATATTTTCCCTATTTTTCCTATTGTAGTTGTTTTTCCAACTCCATTAACTCCTGAGACAAGAATAGCATTTAAATTATTTGTATTTTTAAAAAAATTTTCGTTTTCTAAGGGAGACATTAAATCAATTATATAATTTTTAAGAATTAAGTTAATTTCATCAACTTTATTTTTATTTGGATCAATTTTTTTTTCAGCAATTATATTTCTAATTTCTTCAGATGCTGCAACACCTACGTCAGATTGAATTAAAAAATCTTCAATTTGATTTAGAGCTTTATCATCTATTTCTTTTTTTATAATTATTTCTTTAAGTCCAGATGTAAAAGTAGAGGCACTTTTTTTAAAACCTAATTTAAATTTTTCAAAAATTCCCATTAAATTTTTATTTGAATTTGATCTATATTTGAAACAGGCCCAGTCATATAAATATTTCCATTTTCATCAATAAAAATTGATAGTTTTCCTAGCTCAAATTCTATTTCAGTTTTATTTTTAATTTTACCATTAATTTTTGCAGCAAAAGCTGTTGCACAAGCAGCAGTGCCACAAGCTTTTGTTAGTCCAGCACCTCTTTCCCATACTTTAACTTTAATATGATTTTCATTAATTATCTTTGCTAAAGTAACATTACACTTTTTAGGAAATAATTTATCGTTTTCTATCTCTGGTCCAATTTTTTCTAAATTAAAATTTTCTATATTGTTTACAAAAAAAACAACATGTGGATTTCCAACATTTACTGCTGTACCACCAAAATGTTCTTTATTATTATTATCAATAATTTTGTATTTTAAATTAATAGTATCTGATTTTTTTGCTAAAGGAATTTCATCCCAATTAGTTTTTGCTAAACCAATTTTTGTTTCTACTAATTTTTCTTTTAAAATTTTTGATTCTAAATTTCCAGACTCAGTACCTAGTATAATTTTATTTTTATTAATTTCTTTTGATAATAAATAAGCTACACATCTGCTTCCATTTCCACAGGCCCCTGAAACACTTCCATCTGAATTATAAAATTTCATATCAGCATCAATTTTTTCATTTTTTTTAATATATATAAGTTGATCACAACCAATAAAATTTCTATTGCATATTTTTTTTATTTGATCATTTGTTAATTCAATATGATTATGTCTTTGATCAATGATTACAAAATCATTTCCTAGACCATCCATTTTAAAAGCTTTGAATTCCATATAATAATATTTAACTTATTTATTGACTTTTTGAACCTCTATTATAGTTTATCGTAGTTTCCGCAAAATAAGCAATTTGCGGTGTCTTTGGTAACAAAGAGATCGACACCAGTCTGCGAGGGTTCGCCCACTGGTGCGATAGCTGCTGGATGAAAATATGTTTGAAAATTTGACAAATAAATTTGAAGAAGTTTTTTCTTCTTTAAAAAAAGCACCATCACTTGATGAAAAGCAAGTTGATGAAGGACTTAGAGGTATAAGACAAGCTTTATTAGAAGCAGATGTAACCCTAGATGTTGCTAAACAATTTATTGAAAATGTTAAACCAAAAGCTTTAGGCCAAGAAATAATTAGATCTACATCACCAGGCCAAATGGTGGTTAAAATAGTCTATGACGAATTAGTAAAATTACTTGGTGAAAAAAATGAAGATATAAACTTAAACGCAGTTCCACCTGTTCCAATGATGCTAGTAGGACTTCAAGGCTCAGGAAAAACAACTACAACTGCAAAATTAGCAAAATTTTTAGAAAAAAATAAAAAAAAGAAAATTATGATGGTTAGTCTTGACGTTTACAGACCAGCTGCTCAAGAACAACTTAAATCTCTTGGTGAACAAAATAATATTTTAACATTGCCAATTATCGAAGGACAATTGCCGGCAGATATTTGTAGAAGAGCAATTAGCGCTGCAAATCTTAATGGGGTAGAGATAATTTTATTTGATACCGCTGGACGAACTCAAATTGACCTTCAGATGATGAGTGAGATTAAGCAAGTAGAAAGTATAATTAAACCAACAGAAACTTTTCTTGTTGCAGACTCTTTAACAGGGCAAGTAGCTGCTGAAGTAGCAAAAGAATTTAAAAATACAGTTAATCTTACTGGTATTGTTTTAACAAGAGCAGATGGTGATGCGAGAGGAGGAGCTGCTGTGAGCATGAAATATGTTTCAAATGTTCCTATTAAATTTTTAGGTATTGGAGAAAAAATTGAAAATTTAGAAGTTTTTCATCCAGATAGAATTGCAAATAGAATTCTTGGAATGGGAGACATTGTATCTCTCGTTGAGAAAGCATCCCAAGACCTAAGTGAAGAAAATTTAAAGAAAACTGAAGAAAATTTAAAAAAAGGTAGTTTTTCTATGGAAGATTATTTAACTCAGTTAAGACAAATGAAAAAGATGGGTGGAATCGAAGGTGTCATGTCCTTTCTTCCTGGAGTTTCAAAAATAAAATCTCAAATGGATCAAGCTGGAGTAGATGAATCAATTATTTCTCAAAATGAAGCTATAATTTTATCGATGACAAAAAAAGAAAGAGAGAACCCAAAAATTATTGATGGTTCTAGAAGAAAAAGAATTGCTAATGGCTCTGGAACAGACGTAGCCACTATCAATAAATTGTTAAAACAATTTAAAATGATGTCTGAAATGATGAAAAGGATGTCAAAAGGAAACTTGAAAGGTATGACTGATAAAGGAATACCTCCAGAGCTTTTTAATCAACTAAAATAATAAAAGGAGAATAAATGTTAAAACTTAGATTATCTATGGGAGGAACAAAAAAAAGACCCGTATATAAAATTGTAGTAGCAGACAGTAGGTTTGCAAGAGATGGAAGGTTCATTGAAAAACTTGGGTTTTTTAATCCCTTATTACCAAAAGAAAAAAAAGAAAGAGTAGGACTAGAAGAAGAGAGAATTAAATATTGGCTCAGCCAAGGTGCTCAGCCTACGACTAGAGTAGCAAGAATTCTTGGAGAAAATAAAATGATGGAAATGCCTGAAAAAGGAAATAATCCTCAAAAAGCTATACCAAAAAAGGATAGAAAAAAAGAAGGAGAAGAAGAAAAAAGTGAAACTCCTAAAGCAGAAGAGAAAAAAGCTGACGCTCCTAAAGCAGAAGAGAAAAAAGCTGACGCTCCTAAAACAGAAGAGAAAAAAGCTGACGCTCCTAAAGCAGAAGAGAAAAAATAAATATGTTACTTGCTAGAGTATTTACACTTTATCCAGAATTTTTCCCAGGACCTCTTGGAAAAGGTTTGTATGGTAAAGCATTAGTGGAAAAAATTTGGAAATTAGAGACAGTAAATATTAGAGATTATACAACTGACAAACATAAGACAGCTGATGACACTACATACGGAGGAGGCTCTGGAATGTTAATTAAACCTGATGTACTTGCGAACTCTTTGGATAAGAATTTAAGTTCTAGAGAAAAAATAATTTATTTAAGTCCAAAGGGAAAATTATTTAATCAAGAATTAGCAAAAGAACTTTCAAAGGAAAAAACTGTTAATTTAATATGTGGACATTTTGAAGGAATTGATCAAAGAGTTATAGAAGCAAGAAATATAGAAGAAGTGAGTATTGGTGACTTTGTATTATCTGGAGGAGAAAGTGCTGCTTTTGTAATGTTAGATGCAATTATACGATTACTACCCGGCGTACTAGGTAATGAAAAATCCGTAGAAGAAGAAAGCTTTGAGAATGGACTTTTAGAGTATCCCCAATATACAAAACCTCAAATTTGGGAAGAAAAAACAGTTCCAGATGTATTATTATCAGGAGATCATGCGAAAATTAAAGACTGGCGTTTATCTCAATCTGAGGCTATAACACGCGACCGAAGACCAGATTTGTGGCAAAAATATAAAAAAAATTAATTTGATAAATTTATACATGAAAACGATAGAAGAAATTAATATTGCAAATGTAAAGAAAATTTCTGCAGAAAAAAAACTTCCTGATTTTTTTCCAGGAGATATTATTAAGGTTGGAGTAAAGATTACCGAAGGAAAAAGAGACAGAATTCAATATTTTGAAGGTGTTTGTATTGCTAAAAAAAATAGAGATTTAAATTCATCATTTACAGTAAGAAAAATATCTTTTGGAGAAGGAGTAGAAAGAACTTTTGCTTTATTTAGTCCAATTGTAGACTCAATTAAGGTTATTAGATCGGGAAAAGTTAGAAGAGCTAAATTATATTATTTAAGGGATAGAACAGGTAAATCAGCTAGAATTACAGAAAAAATAAAAAAGAAAATAGGGATTGATGTTGAGTCAAAACCTGAAGAAGTTACGGAAGAAAATTTGGCACCAGTTGTTGAGCAAAAAACAACAGACAAACCAAAAACTTCAGAAGACAAACCAGAGGCCCCTAAGTCTGAAACAAAAAAAGAAGAAATTAAAAAAGATACTCCTGAAGAAAAAAAATAATTTTTTTCTAAATGCCATATACAATTTACGATAAAATTTGGAACGAACATCTTGTTCATCAACAAGAAGATGGAACCTCATTACTTTTTGTTGATAGACATCTAATTCATGAGGTAACTAGCCCCCAAGCATTTGAAGGTTTAAGAAACTCAAATAGAAAAGTAAGGCAGCCAAAACTTACTTTAGCTGTGGCAGATCATAATGTTCCAACAACCGATAGGACAAAGGGAATTTCTGATAAAGATTCAAAAATACAAGTCGACACATTAGATTCAAATTGTAAAGAATTTGGAATCCAAATTTTTGGAATGAATGATAAAAGGCAAGGAATAGTTCATATCATTGGCCCAGAGCAAGGATTTACACAACCAGGAACTATTATTGTTTGTGGAGATAGTCATACTGCAACTCATGGAGCATTTGGAGCTTTAGCTTTTGGAATTGGAACTTCAGAAGTCGAGCATGTTTTAGCTACACAAACTTTAGTCCAAAAAAAATCAAAAAATTTTAGAATTAACGTTAATGGTAATTTACCTATTGGAGTAACATCAAAAGATGTGATACTGCAAATTATAGGAAAAATTGGAACAGCTGGAGGAACAGGTTATGTGATTGAATATGCAGGTGACTTAATTTCTAATCTAAGTGTAGAGAATAGAATGACAATTTGTAATATGACAATTGAAGGTGGAGCAAGAGCAGGTCTAATTCAGCCCGACCAAAAAGTCTTTGATTATTTGAAAGATAAACCAATGTCACCTAAAAATGACAAGTGGGAAAAAGCTTTAGAATATTGGAGCAATCTTAAATCTGATGAAGGAGCAAATTTTGATAAAGAAATAAATTTAGATGGAAAAGATGTTAAACCTATGGTTACTTGGGGAACTTCGCCCCAAGATGTAGTCACGATTGATGGAAAAGTTCCAAATCCAAAAAATGAATCTGATCCAGATAAAAAAAACTCAATAGAAAGATCATTAAAATATATGGGTTTAAATTCTGATATTCGAGTTCAAGATATTAAAATTGATAAAGTTTTTATTGGTAGCTGCACAAATGGTAGGATTGAAGATTTAAGGGAAGCAGCAAAGATATTGAAAGATAAAAAAATTGCAAAACATGTTAATGCGATGGTTGTTCCAGGATCTGGATTAGTCAAAGAAAAAGCTGAACAAGAAGGCCTAGATAAAATTTTTATAAATTCAGGCTTTGAATGGAGAGAGCCTGGGTGTTCTATGTGTTTAGCAATGAATGCTGATAAATTAAAGCCAGGTGAAAGATGTGCCTCTACTTCAAATAGAAATTTTGAAGGTAGACAAGGAAGAGGTGGTAGAACACATTTAGTTAGCCCGGGAATGGCAGCCGCAGCTGCAATTTCTGGAAATTTAGATGATGTAAGAAAGTATCAAAATTAATGCAAAAATTTAACAAACTAACAAGTATACCGGTTTATCTACCAATAGTTAATATTGATACAGATATGATAATTCCTAAACAATTTTTAAAGACAATAAAAAGAACTGGTCTTGGAAAAAATTTATTTTTTGAAATGCGTTATGATGATGAAGGAAAAGAGATAAAAGATTTTGTTTTAAACCAAAAACCATTTAATCAGTCTAAAATTTTAATTGCAGGAAAAAACTTTGGATGTGGCTCTTCTAGAGAACATGCACCTTGGGCGTTACTTGATTTTGGTATTACGTGTGTAATAAGTTCAAGTTATGCGGATATTTTTTATAATAATTGTTTTAAAAATGGAATACTGCCAATTAAAATCGATGAAGAAAATATAAAGCAAATTTCAGAGTACTCTATAAGAAAAGAAGAAATCAAAGTAGATTTAAATGATCAAAAAATCATTTTTGGAAATAATGAAATTAAGTTTGATTTAGATCAATTTAAAAAAAAATGTTTAATTGAAGGGTTAGACGATATTGCATTATCATTAGAAAAATCTGAAAAAATTGAATCATTTGAAAAAAAATTAAAAACATCTAAACCATGGATCTTCAATGATTAAAGTCAAAAAAAGAAAATTTTTATTATTAGCTGGTGATGGAATTGGACCAGAAGTTGTGGGAGAGGTTAAAAAAATTATTCAATGGTTTAACAAAAATAAATCACTAGATTTTGAAATTGATGAAGACTTAGCAGGAGGAGCTTCATATGATAAACATGGAACTCCTATAACTGATGAAGTTTTTTATAAAGCCTTAGAATGTGAAGCTATAATCCTTGGAGCAGTAGGAGGTCCTAAATGGGATGATGTAGAGTTTTCAAAAAAACCTGAAAGAGCTTTATTAAAATTAAGAAAAGAACTTAAACTTTTTGCAAATTTAAGACCTGCAATATGTTTTAAACAATTAGTAGAAGCCTCAACTCTTAAACCTGAAATTGTTTCAGGATTAGATCTTATGATTGTTAGAGAACTTACAGGTGGAATTTATTTTGGTGAACCTAGAGGAATTAAACCTATTGATAATGGTGAACGAAAAGGAATCAATACTCATACTTATACTACAAGTGAAATTCAAAGAGTGGCAAGAATTGCTTTTGATTTAGCCAAAAAAAGAAAAAATAAAGTTACATCATGTGAAAAATCTAATGTAATGGAGGCAGGCTTGCTTTGGAAAGAAGAAGTTCAAGAACTACATGATAAAGAATTTAAAGATGTAGAATTAAATCATATGCTAGCAGACAATTGTGCTATGCAACTACTTAGAAACCCAAAACAATTTGATGTGATTGTAACAGATAATTTATTTGGAGATATGTTGTCCGATCAAGCATCTATGTTAACTGGTTCATTAGGATTGTTGCCATCCGCTTCCTTAGGAGCAAAAAACAAAGATGGCAAAATAAGAGCTATGTATGAACCTATACATGGTTCAGCACCTGATATAGCTGGACAAGGTTTAGCTAATCCAATTGCAACAATATTAAGTTTTGCAATGGCTTTAAGATATTCACTTGATTTAGATAAGGAAGCAGATGCTTTGGAAAAAGCGGTTCAAAGTGTTTTAGATGAAGGACTTAGAACTAAAGATATTTTATCTAAAGGAATGAAGCAAGTATCAACATCTGAAATGGGTGATGCGATAATTTCAAAATTGCAATAACTAATCAATTATTCTAAACTTATATAATGCCAATTTATAATGCTCCAATAGAAGATATGATGTTTCTTTTTGACAAGTTAAGAAATAATAAAAATTATAATGAAATTGAAAAATATAAAGAAGTCAATTCTGAACTGGTAAAAAATATATTAGATGAAGCTGCAAAAATTAATCAAAATATAATTTTACCTCTTGCTAAATCTGGAGATGAAAATCCAACTATTCTGGAAAATGGAGTTGTAAGAACTCCTCCTGGGTATAAAGAGGCTTATACTAAATTTATAGAAGATGGATGGACATCACTTTCTTGTGACCCCAAATATGGAGGCCAAGGGATGCCAAAAACTGTAAGTGCTTTTTTTGATGAAATGCTTTCATCTGCAAGTCTTTCATTTAAGCTATACAGTGAATTAAGTATAGGTGCATACAATTGTATTCATCATCATGGAACAGAAGAAATAAAAAAAAAATATTTACCCAAAATGGTTGAAGGTAAGTGGAGTGGAACTATGTGTTTAACAGAACCAGTTTGTGGAACAGACTTAGGGTTATTAAAAACTAAAGCAGAAGAACAGTCTGACGGAACTTTTAAATTAAATGGTCAAAAAATATTTATAACTTCAGGAGATCATGATTTAACTGAAAATATTATACATTTAGTTATAGCAAGAGCGACAGATTCTCCAAAAGGAACTAAAGGGATAAGTTTGTTCTTAGTTCCTAAGTTTAAAGTCAACGATGATGGATCAATAGGATCTAGAAATGGTATTTCTACTGGTTCTATAGAAAGTAAAATGGGAATCAAAGGTTCTGCTACTTGTGTATTAAACTTTGATGATGCTGTTGGTTATATGATTGGACCAAAAAATAAAGGACTGCATGCAATGTTTACAATGATGAACCTAGAGAGAATTGTTGTTGGTATACAAGGCCTAGGCATTTCTGAAATTGCCTATCAAAATTCAGTAAGTTATGCCAAAGAGAGAAAACAAGGAAAGACGAATAATAGTAAATCTACTAATGGTGCTGATTATATAATTGATCATGCTGATATTAGAAAATCTTTATTAAATATGAAATCTATAATCGAAGGAGAAAGAGCACTTTGTTTTTGGCTATCTCAACAAACTGAAGTTAGTCTTAATCATAATGATGAAAAAGTTAGACAGGAGGCAGCAGATTTTGTTTCTTTAATGACACCTGTGGTTAAAACAATGTTTACAGATTTGGGAATGGAAATAACAAGTGATGCAATGCAAGTTTATGGAGGCTATGGTTATACAAAAGATCAAGGTATAGAACAATTATATAGAGACAATAGAATTACACCAATTTATGAAGGAACAAATTCTGTTCAGGCCGCAGATTTAGTATTTAGAAAATTAGTAAATAAAAATGGCGATATAATTGATAAATATTTGAATATGATTCAAAATGACTGCAATATCAAAGATGAAAAAATTAAGCCTTTTGTTGAAGATTTAAATGCTCATATAGAAATACTAAATAATTTTACGACATGGATTAAAGAAAAAATACAAAACTCAAAAGATGACGCTAGTGCTGCATGTAATGATTATTTGAAGTCATTAGGATTTGTTTCTATAGCTCACGCATGGTTAAAAGTTTTAGAGGTTAGCTTTAAAAATTATGATAGCAATCAAGCTTTTTATGAAGATAAAATTCAAACTGCAAAATTTTATTTTAAAAGAGTGTTGCCAAGGATGGAAAATCATTTTAAAACTGCCGCTACAGGAAGTGAATATATAATGAACTTTAACTTTAAATAATATGAATCATTACGAAAAAAATCTTGATAAAAATGATGCAAATTTTGTTCCACTAACACCGCTGAGTTTTTTAGAAAGAGCAAAAGATATTTATCCAAACTATGAAGCTTTAATTTATGAAGATAGAAATTATACTTGGACCCAGATTTACAAAAGATGTGTGAAGTTTGCTAGTGCATTAGAAAAAATTGGTATTGGTGAAGGTGATACTGTTTCGGTAATGGCATTTAATACTCCTGAAATTTTTGAAGCTCATTATTCAGTTCCAATGACAGGTGCAGTTTTAAATACAATTAATAGCAGAGTAGATGCAAAAACAGTTGCATATATTTTAGAACACAGTGAAGCAAAAGTTTTAATTGTAGATAGACAACTTCATTCAATTATTGATAAGGCGTTAAGTCAAATTAAATCAAAACCAATAATTATAGATATTCAAGATAATTTTGCAGATCAATCTTTGTTGAAAAAAATTGGTGATAAAGAGTATGAAGATTTTTTAAATTCAGGAGATGATAACTATATTTGGAAAAGGCCCAAAGATGAATGGCAGGCAATTTCACTAAGTTATACATCTGGAACAACTGGGAATCCTAAAGGAGTTGTTTATCATCATAGAGGTTCATACTTAATGGCAACTGGAAGTGCAGTTGCATGGAATATGCCAAATAGATTAAATTTTTTAACAGTTGTGCCGATGTTTCATTGTAATGGATGGTGCTATCCATGGACAATTCCAATGTTAAATGGAAAAACAATATGTTTAAGAGCTATAGATATAAAAAAAATATTTGAGTTAATAGAAAAACATGAAATCACTCATTTTGGTGGAGCACCAATTGTTTTAAATATGATAACAGGAGCAGCTGAATCTGATAGAAAAAAGTTAAATCATAAAGTTCATGTTTTAACAGCAGGAGCACCTCCTCCAAGTATTATATTTAAAAAAATGGAGGCCCTAGGTTTTGAAGTAATGCATGTTTATGGACTTAAAGAAACTTATGGACATATTTTACAATGTGCATGGAATGATGAATGGAATTCTTATGATGAAGACAAAAAAAATGAAATAAAAGCAAGACAAGGAGTAAGGTATCCAAACACAGAAGATGCTATGGTTATGGATCCTGAGACAATGAAACCCGTTTCAAATGATGGAAAGACAATTGGAGAAATTATGATAAGGGGAAATATAGTAATGAAGGGCTATTTTAAAGACAAAGAAGCAACAGATAAGGCAATGTCAAATGGATGGTTTCATTCTGGTGATTTAGCTGTCACCAATCCAGACGGTTATATAAAAATAAAAGATAGATCTAAAGATATAATAATATCAGGTGGTGAAAATATTTCTTCAATTGAAATTGAAAATACTTTAGCAAAACACCCAGGCGTCTCCATTGCTGCAGTTGTTGCAAAACCAGACGAAAAATGGGGAGAGGTTCCTTGTGCATTTATTGAAAAAGTAAAAGATAAAAATGTTACTGAAAAAGAATTAATAGATTTTTGTAAAGAAACTCTAGCTGGATTTAAAGTGCCAAAGAAAATTGATTTTTGTGAACTTCCAAAAACATCAACAGGAAAAATTCAAAAATTTGAGTTAAGAAAAAAGGCTAAAGAATAATAAATTCTAAAAAATTATGAAAAATTATTCTATAGCAAGATCAAGAAGACTTAGAAGCACTCCTTATACATCAAGAATTGAAAAGCAAGGTGTAACTGCTTATACATCTTATAACCACATGCTTTTACCAGCAGCATTTGGTTCTCTTGAAGATTCGTATCATCATCTAAAAAAAAATGTACAGGTTTGGGATGTTGCTGGTGAGAGACAAGTCGAAGTTTCTGGAAAAGATTCTACTAAATTAGTTCAATTAATGACCTGTAGAGATCTTTCAAAATCTAAAATAGGAAGGTGTTATTATTGTCCAATAATAGATGACAAAGCAGGATTAATAAATGATCCAGTAATTCTAAAACTTGCTGACGATAGATGGTGGATTTCGATTGCAGACTCCGATGTTATTTTATTCGCAAAAGGATTAGCAATTGGAAAAAAATTTGATGTTAAAATATTTGAACCAAATGTTGATATATTTGCAGTGCAAGGACCAAAATCCTTTAAGCTTATGGAAAAAATATTTGGAAAAAAAATTACTGAAATGAAATTTTTTGGTTTTGATTATTTTGAATTTTCTGGTTCGAAACATTTGATAGCTAGATCGGGATGGTCAAAACAAGGTGGTTATGAAATTTATGTTGAAAATACAAAATCTGGTCTAGACTTATACGACAAATTATTTGAGGTTGGAAAAGAATTTGATGTTAAACCAGGATGTCCAAATTTAATTGAGAGAATTGAGAGTGCTTTGTTATCATATGGTAATGATATGGATAATGATGATAATCCGTTTGAGTGTGGATTAGACAAATACGTAAATTTAGACTCAGAAGTTAACTTTCTAGGAAAAGAAAAATTAAAAGAAATCAAAAAAACAGGAATTTCTAAAAAGTTGATGGGAGTAGTAATTGATGCAAAAGAAATAAATGTATCAAAATCTATGGAACTTATTAATGAAAAAAATTTGAAAATTGGTGAATTAAGATCAGCTGTGTATTCGCCACATTTTAAAAAAGTAATTGGAATTGCAATGTTAGATAAACCCTACTATGAAGTTTCTCAGGGCTTTAAAATATCAATAAATTATAGTACTTTTGAGGGAAAAGTTTGCGATTTACCTTTCATTTAGTATAACTAAATCATCATGAATATAGCGATTGTTGGTGCAACAGGAAATGTTGGAAGAAAAATATTAGAGGTTCTAGAAAAAAGAAACTTTCCCATAGATGATCTATATTTTGTTGCATCTTCTAAAAGTGCAGGATCAAAATTAAAATTTAAAGGAAAAGATATTGAAGTTGAAAATTTGGAAAACTTCGATTTTTCAAAATCTAATATTACTTTTTTTTCAGCAGGAGGTAAAATTTCTGAACAATATGTTTCTACTGCTGCACAAGAATCTGTTGTTATTGATAACTCAAGTTTTTTTAGAATGGATCCTGATGTTCCTTTAATAGTCCCCCAGGTTAATTCAAATGATATAAAAAATATGAAAAAAAATATAATTTCAAATCCAAATTGTTCGACAGCTCAGCTTGTTATAATTTTAAAACCATTGCACGATTTATTTAAAATTAAAAGAGTAATAATTTCTACATATCAATCGACTTCAGGCGCTGGGAAAGCTCCAATGGACGAACTGCTAGAACAAACTAAACTTTCGTTAGAGAATAAAAAAATTGTTTCAAAAAATTTTACTAAACAAATAGCATTTAATGCAATTCCACATATTGATACATTTGCAGACGAAGGTTATACAAAAGAAGAATTGAAAATGGTCAATGAAACAAAAAAGATTTTAGATAAAAATATAGAAATAACTGCTACGTGTGTAAGAATCCCAGTTTTAGTTTCTCATGCAGAGTCAATTAATATAGAATTTGAAAATGAATTTACTATTGAAAAAATTCGTAATGCTTTAAATAGTGCAGAAGGCTGTGTAGTTATTGATGAACAAAAAGATGGAGGATATATAACTCCATTAGAAGCAGAAGGAAAAAATGAAACTTTCATTTCTAGAATAAGAAAAGATAATAGCAATAATAAAGCAGTTAATCTTTGGTGTGTATCTGATAATTTATTAAGGGGTGCAGCATTAAATGCAGTTGAAATAGCTGAGGCATATATTAAAAATAAATAATGAAAAATGACAATCCTTTATCACCACATATCCAAATTTATAATTGGCATATATCATCTTTAGTTTCAATTTCTCACAGAATAACCGGTATTATAAATATAATTATTATAACATTAATTTGTTTTTGGGTGGCATTATTGCTTTTAGGTAATACAAATTATGATTTAATTCAAAAATTCTTTGAAACATATTTAGGTAAATTTTTTATTGTTGGAACGATTTGGTCTTTTTCTTTTCAAGCTTTATGTGAAATAAGACATTTATTTTGGGATTTAGGATATGGTTTTGAGATAAAAACTTCAAATATAACTGGTTTACTAGCAATATTTGGATCAGTTGTTTTAACAATTTTAATTTTAGGAAAACATATAATTTTATGATTAGTGCTACAAAAAAATGGATTTTTTTAAAAGTAAGTTCAGTTGTATTAGTTCCTTTAATATTGTGGTTTTTATTTAACCTAGTTTCTTTTTATGACAAATCCTATGAAGAAGTATTATTATTTTTTACTAGCCAACCAACAAAATTTATTTTCTCATTATTTATCATTTTTGCTTATTTTTATTCTGCACTAAGTATTAGCGAGGTTTTTGAGGATTATATTGAGAATGAAAAATTAAAAAATGTCGCAAATAAATTACTATATTTGTCTGCTATAGTAATTCCTATATCAACATTATTTATATTATTTAGATTGAGTTTATGAGTTCATATAAAATTATAGAGCATCAATATGATGTAGTTGTCCTTGGAGCTGGAGGTGCAGGTTTGAGAGCTGCAGTTGGTCTTAGTGAGGCTGGATTAAAAACTGCCTGTATATCAAAAGTTTTTCCTACTAGAAGTCATACTTCAGCAGCACAAGGAGGTATCTCGGCTGCTCTTGGTAATATGGGAGAAGATGATTGGAGATGGCATATGTACGATACTGTCAAAGGATCTGATTGGTTGGGTGACCAAGATAGCATAGAATATTTGTGCAAAGAAGCTCCGCGAGCAGTCTTAGAATTAGAAAGATATGGAGTTCCATTCAGCCGTACAGAGGATGGAAAAATATACCAAAGACCTTTTGGTGGAATGACTAAAAATTATGGAAATGAAACTGTTCAAAGAACTTGTGCAGCAGCAGATAGAACTGGGCATGCTATTTTACACACAATGTATGGCCAAGCAGTAAAACATAATACAGAATTTTTTATAGAATACTTTGCTTTAGATTTGTTAATGAAAGATGGAGAGTGTAAAGGTTTAATAGCTTGGAATTTAAATGATGGAACTATTCATAGATTTAGATCTCATATAACAATTATAGCAACTGGTGGATATGGAAAAACATATTACTCATCTACATCTGCTCACACTTGTACTGGTGATGGTAATGCTATGGTTTTAAGAGCTGGTTTACCTTTACAAGATATGGAGTTTGTACAATTTCACCCTACAGGGATCTATGGACATGGAACTTTAATATCTGAAGGAGTTCGAGGTGAAGGAGGATACTTATTAAATTCCAAAGGTGAAAGATTTATGGAAAGATACGCTCCAAAAGCTAAAGATCTTGCATCTAGAGATGTAGTAAGCAGATCAATAGCAGTTGAAATTAATGAAGGAAGAGGAGTTGGAATAGAAAAGGATCATGTCCATCTTCATTTAGACCATTTAGATCCAGAAGTGATCGAGAAAAGACTTCCAGGAATTTCAGAGTCTTCAAGATTATTTGCTGACGTTGATGTTACCAAAGAACCAATACCAGTTGTCCCCACAGTTCATTATAATATGGGAGGTATTCCAACAAATTATAAAGCTGAAGTTTTAACTGTAAATGGTTCAGAAAAAATTGTACCAGGACTTATGGCAATTGGTGAAGCAGCGTGTGTATCTGTTCATGGAGCTAATAGACTAGGATCAAATTCATTAATTGATTTAGTTGTTTTTGGAAGAGCGGCAGCAAAAAGAGCCGCAGAACTAGTGAAATCAGGAACTCCACATGAGGAAATATCTGATACTGAAACTGAAAAATGCTTAGAGAGATTTGAAAAGTTAAGGAATGGAAATGGAACTAATAAAACTGCCGATCTAAGATTAGCTATGCAAAAAACTATGCAGTCAAAATGCGCAGTATTTAGAACTGAAAAAACTTTGAAGGAAGGAGTAGAGGAAATAAGGAAACCTTTTGAAGGAATGGACTCAATATCTGTAAAAGATAAATCTTTAATTTTTAATACTGATTTAGTTGAAACTTTAGAATTTGATAACTTAATAAGACAGGCAATAGTTACACTAGACTCTGCATATGAAAGAAAAGAAAGTAGAGGAGCTCATGCAAGAGAGGATCACCCTAAAAGAGATGATAATAACTTTATGAAACATACATTATCTTGGTGTAAAGGAAGTGAAACAAAAATTTCTTATAGAGATGTACATAGATCAACATTAACAAATGATGTACAATATTTTCCACCTCAAGAAAGAGTTTACTAATGGTACAAATAAATTTACCTAAAAATTCTAAAGTACAAAAAGGCAAATTTTATAAAGATAAAACAGGTTCAAAAAATATTAGAAAGGTAAATATTTATAGATGGGATCCATCTAGTGGTGAAAATCCTCGTATAGATACATACGAAGTTGATATGGATAATTGTCCATCAAAAGTATTAGATCTTTTAAATAAAATTAAAAAT
>CABXCB010000007.1 GCA_902510635.1 uncultured Pelagibacteraceae bacterium | reverse complement strand
TTAAAATAATTAATCCAAGACCATTAAAAAAAAAAAATAAAATAATTTCTTCAACATTAATTAGAAAATTAATATTTAATGGAAAAATTGAAATTGCTAATAAGTATTTAGGTAAAAATTGGTCAGTCGAGGGAAAAGTAAAAGTGGGAAAAAAATTAGGAAGAAAAATAGGTTTTCCTACATGTAATATTGAGATGAGAGATTATATAATCGGCAAACCGGGCGTTTATGGAGTTAATATATTATTAAAAAATAATAAAAAATTATTTAAGGGTATTGCAAATTTGGGATATAGACCAACTTTTAATCACAAAAAAATACTTTTAGAGGTTCATATATTTAATTTTTCTAGAAATATTTATAATAAGCACTTAACTATTGAGTTCATAAACTTTATAAGAAAAGAAAAGAAATTTAAAAATATAAACCAATTAAAAAAACAAATTAATTTAGACCTCAAAATAACAAAAAAGAAATTAAATTAAAAAAATGAGCAAAAGTAATATTAATCTTCCCAAAACTGTTTTTTCTATGAAAGCAAATTTGCAGAACAAAGAACCTGGAATAGTTGATTATTGGGATAAAATTGACTTATATAAAAAGTTAAGGTCATCGAGCAAAGGAAAAGAAAAGTTTGTTCTCCATGATGGCCCCCCATATGCCAATGGAGATATACATATGGGTACTGCCCTTAATAAAATTCTTAAAGATTTAATAGTAAAATTTCATCAAATGAAAGGAGAAGACTCAGTTTATGTGCCAGGTTGGGATTGTCATGGTCTTCCAATTGAATGGAAGATTGAGGAACAATATAAAAAAAATAAAAAAAATAAAAATGAAATTCCAATAAATGAATTTAGAAAAGAATGCAGAGATTTTGCAACTAAATGGATTGAGGTACATAAAAAGCAATTTAAAAGACTTGGTGTGGTAGGCGACTGGGAAAACTATTACTCTACAATGAGTTTTGATGCTGAGGCTCAAATAGTTAGAGAGCTTGGAAAATTTTTAAAAGAAGGAAGTCTTTACAGGGGTTATAAGCCTGTACTTTGGTCAACTGTGGAAAAAACAGCACTAGCAGATGCAGAAGTTGAATATATGGATCATAAGTCTGATACAATTTATACAGCTTTCAATATTAAAAAATCAAAAAATGAAAAACTTTTAAATAGTGAAGTTATAATTTGGACAACAACCCCATGGACAATACCCGCTAATAGGGCCTTGGCATATAATGAAAATTTAAAATATGTAATTATTAAAATAGAAGATCAAACAGATTTTAAAGATAAAAAAATAATAGTAGCTGAAGATTTGTTAAAATCTTTAACAAAAGATTGTAATATTAAAAAATTTAGCAAGGTTTTAACTTTTTCAGGAAAAGATTTCGAAGGAACTATATGCAAACATCCATTTTCAAAAATTGGATTTGACTATGATATACCCATGTTAAGTGCAAATTTTGTTACAATAGAACAAGGCTCAGGCATTGTTCATTGTGCGCCTAGTCATGGGCCTGATGATTTTAATTTATGTTTAAAAAATAATATTAAAGCTGAAGAAACAGTTGATGATGATGGAAAATATACAAAACATGTACCAAAATTTGAAGGAATACATATTTTCAAGGCAAATAAAATAGTTATAGAAAATTTAAAAGAACAAAAAAAATTATTGTCTAGTGGTGAATTAGTTCATTCATATCCTCACTCCTGGCGTTCAAAAGCTCCTTTGGTTCATAGAGCAACACCCCAGTGGTTCATTTCAATGGAGAGTCATGGTTTGAGAAAAAAGGCTTTAAAGTCAATAGATGAAACTAATTTCTATCCAAGCAAAGGCAAAGAAAGATTAAGATCTATGATTGAATTGAGACCCGATTGGTGTGTTTCAAGACAAAGAGTGTGGGGTGTGCCTATTCCTGTCTTTATATCAAAAGAAACAAATGAAGTTTTGGTTGATGATCAAGTTACTGAAAATATTGCAGCTATTTTTGAAAAAGAAGGAGCAGACTGTTGGTTTGAAGAAGACACCCAAAAATTTTTAGGTAAAAAATATAAAAGTAAAGACTATCAAAAAATGACTGATATCGTTGAAGTTTGGTTTGATAGTGGCTCAACTCATGCATATGTTCTTGAAAAAAGAGAAGATTTAAAATGGCCTGCTTCGATGTATCTTGAAGGTTCAGATCAGCATAGAGGATGGTTTCACTCATCATTATTAGAGTCTTGTGGAACGAGAGGTAGAGCTCCATTTGATTCTATTTTATCACATGGGTTTGTTGTTGATGGAAAAGGTTTAAAGATGTCAAAATCTCTTGGCAATATTATTTCACCTGAAGATATTTTAAAAAAATATGGAGCTGACATTTTAAGAATTTGGGTTGCTACATCTGATTATGCTGAAGATTTAAGAGTAGATTATTCAATTTTAGAACAGCACGCAGAATCTTATAGAAAAATAAGGAATACTTTTAGATATATTCTAGGAAATTTAAATGACAAATTCGAAAAAGTGGATTTTGAAAAAATTAACATTAGAGATTTTCCAGAGTTAGAACAATATATGTTACATAAAATTTATAATCTTAATATTTCATTTGAAAAAAATTTTGAAAAATATAATTTTCACACTCTGTATAAAGAAATATTAAGTTTTTGTACGTCAGATCTATCAGCATTTTATTTCGATATAAGAAAGGACACATTGTATTGCGATTTATTAGACAGCAAGAAAAGAATTTCAACAATAAAATTTTTAAATATTATTCTTGAAATATTATTAAAATGGCTCGCGCCTGTGCTATCTTTTACAACTGAGGAAATTTATTCACTTTTAAAAATTGGAGAAAAAGAAAGTATTCACCTTGAAAAATTTCCAATTATCCCATCAAACTGGGAAAACCAAGATTTAAACAATAAGTGGATTGAACTTATAAAAATAAGAGATAAATGTAACAGTAGCATAGAACTAAAAAGAGCATCAAAAGAAATTGGTTCAAGCTTAGAGGCAAATTTAAAAATACTTTTAAATAATAAACTACTTACCCTTTCTAAAGGAATAGATTTTGCTGAGCTATGCATCACATCAGGTGCTAAGATAGATAAAATTGAAACAGAAAATTCAGAAGAAATTTTCATTGAGACAAATAAAGCCGAAGGTAAAAAATGTAGTGTTTGTTGGAAAATAAAAAAAGATAAATGTGAAAGACATGGGGATATTTAATATTAATAGTTAATGAATAAATTTTTTTCAAAAAAAACTATTTTATACTTTGGAATTATTTTATTTATTTTTTTAGCGGATAGAATTTCAAAATTATATATATTATCTATTTTAGAAGAAACTGGTAATGTACAAGTAAATATAAATTCTCATATCAATTTAATTTTAGTTTGGAATAGTGGTATAGGTTTTGGATTACTGTCTTTTGATCAATCAGATATATACAATTTGATTACCATCTTAATAATTTTTATTAATTTATTAATTATATATTTTATCATAAAAGCAAATGATAATAGTGTATACTTTTTTTCAATTATATTAGGAGGATCACTTGGAAATCTATTTGATCGTATTTACTATTCTGCTGTACCAGATTTTATAGATATCAGCTATAAAGGCTATCATTGGTTTGTTTTTAATGTTGCTGATATATTTATATCCTTAGGGATTTTTTGTCTTATTTTTGCTGAATTATTGAACTATAAAAAGAATAATGAGATTTAAAAAAATAATTATATTTTTATTTTCAATACTTTTTTTGTTTTCTTGCACTAATGCAAAAAATGCTCTTCAAGGAAAAAAAAGATCTGATAATAGTGATGAATTTTTGGTAGAAAAAAAAAATCCTTTAACCGTCCCACCAGATATGGATGAGCTGCCAGTACCGCTTGATCAAGAAGTCCAAAATGAAAAAATTGAAGAAGAAAAATCTCTAGATATTAAAAAAGTTTTGAAAATTGAAGAAAATCAAGAAACAAATACTAACAAAAGTAACAAAAATCAAAACAATTTAGAAAAATCAATATTAGAAAAAATAAATGATTAATTATGTTAACTTCAAATATTAAATTTAAAAATTTTAATATTTCAAAATTAAAAAACTTAAAAACTTTAAAAAACTTTAAAAATCAGAATTGGTTTAAAAAAATTAAACTATTTGAATCTTTAAAAACAAATTACGAATATAGTTATACAAAAAAACAAATTAGAAAAATTTGTAAAAGTAAAAATTTTCGATTGATTGGAATGGGAGGGTCAATTTTAGGAACTGAAGCAATATATCAATTTCTAAATCATAAGATAAAAAAAAAATTTATATTTATTAATAATTTAAATTCAAAATTTAATAATTATAAAAAAAAAATAAAAGCAACCAATATTATTATATCTAAATCTGGAAACACTCTAGAAACAATTGTAAATTCGAATTCATTAATAAATGGTAGTAAAAATATTTTTATTACTGAAAATAAGAAAAACTATTTAAAAAATCTTGCTAGTGATCTAAAAGCAGAAGTTATTGAGCATAAAAATTTTATTGGAGGACGTTATTCTGTTTTATCAGAGGTTGGCATGTTACCTGCAGAAATTATGGGTCTAAACGAAAGAAAATTTAAAAGATTAAATTATTTAATAAATAATAAAATTTTTTTAAATGAATTAATTAAAAATGTAAGTGCAATTTCAAAATTTGTTAAAGAAAAAAAATTTAATTCAATAATTTTGAATTATGATTATAAGTCGGAAAACTTATTTAAGTGGTACCAGCAATTAGTTGCCGAAAGTCTAGGAAAAAAATCAAATGGTATTCTTCCTGTTATATCTACTATGCCAAGTGATAATCATAGTTTAATGCAATTATATTTAGATGGACCAAAGAATAATTTTTTTACTTTTTTTTCTACCAATGATAAAATCTCAGATAAGGTAAATAATAAATTTTTACAAAAAACTCATAGTTATTTAAAAAATAAATCTTTTTCCAAAATTATTTATGCACAAAAAATTGCAACTGAAAAAGTCTTTTATAAAAAAAAATTACCTTTCAGATCTTTTGAAGTAAAAACAAGAAATGAGGAGGTGATGGGGGAATTATTTTGTTTTTTTATTTTGGAAACAATTTTATTAGGAAGAGCTTTAAATGTTAATCCATTTGATCAACCATCTGTTGAACTTATAAAAAAAGAAACTAAGAAAATTTTATTTAATTAATTTTAATAAATATTATTTTTGAAATTCCATATTTAACAGATTTTATAATAGTAAATTTATTACTAATATCATATTTTGCTTTTTTGTGACGATGCAATACAATTAATCCAGATTCTTTTAATAATTTTTGTTTAGCTATGTTTTCTAAAATTATTTTTATATTTTCTTCTTTATATGGAGGATCTAAAAAAATTAAATCTAAATTTAAATTCTTTAATTCATTATTTTTATAAAAATTAAATGCATCTTCATTAAATACTATTGCTTTTTTTTCACATTTTAATTTTTTTATATTTTTTTGTAATATTTCTAATGATTGATTATAATTTTCAAAGAAGTAAACTTTTGATGCACCTCTAGAAATACACTCTAAACCAAAAGATCCAGTCCCCGAAAACAAATCAAGAACTAATGAATTATTGATATTTATTTTTGAGTCTTTTGAATGTTCAAGAATATTTAAAATAGATTCTTTAACTACATCTTTTAATGGTCTAGTGTTTTTGTCAAAAGCTTCAAAGATTTTAGTACCTTTAAATGATCCACCTATTATTCTCATTTATCTATTATTTTATAACCAATATCTTTTCTAAAAAAACCATTTTTCCAGTTTAATTGATTTATTAACTTTATGGCACTCTCTCTTGAATTTTTAAATGAACTAGATAAAGAAACAAAGTTTAAAACTCTCCCTCCATTAGAAAATATTTTATTTCCTTTTTCTTTAGTTCCTGCATGAAAAATAAAATCGTTATTATTTAATTTTAATTTATGTAAGTTATCTATTTGAACATTATTTGTGAATTTTTCAGGATATCCATTTGAACATAAGACAATGCATAGACTTTTTTCCTCTCTCCATTCTATATTTAAATTTTTTAAATTTTCATCACAACATGCATTACAAACATCAATTAAATCAGTTTTTAAAAGAGGTAATATGGTTTGGCATTCAGGATCTCCCATTCTTACATTATACTCAATCAGAAAAGGTTCGTTATTTACTATCATTAATCCAGCATAAAGAAATCCTTTATATTTTTCACCCATTTCTTCTATTGCATTTAAAGTTGGAGAAATAATTTTATTAATAATTTTATTTTCTAATATTTCATTTATTAATCCTGATGGACTATAAGCTCCCATTCCTCCAGTATTTTTTCCTTTATCTCCTTCATTAACTCTTTTATGATCTTGTGCAGTTTTAAAGATTTTAAAATTTTTTCCATCACAAACAATAAAAAAACTCATTTCTTCACCATTTATAAATTCTTCAACTAGTATTTTTTTTGCTATACCGAATTTTCCATTGAAAATTTCATTAACTGCTTCTTTTCCTTCCGTTATATTTTTTGATATATAGACCCCTTTTCCTGAAGCTAAACCATCTGCTTTAATAACAATTGGAAATTTAGAATTTTCTAAAAAATTTATAGCTCTTTCTTTTTTTTCAAAGACTCCAAACTTGGCTGTTGGTATATTGTATTTTTTACAAATATTCTTTGTGAAAATTTTTGATCCTTCTAATTGTGAAGGAATTTTTCTAGGACCAAAAACTTTAATATTATTACTTTCTAAATAATCTACAATACCGTTTACTAATGGTTTTTCGGGGCCAACTATAACCAAATCAACTTTTGAGTCCTTTAAAAATTTTAGAATTTTTTCGAAATTATTAATATCTATATCTATGTTTTCTGCAATTTGTTGAGTCCCAGCGTTACCTGGCATGCAGTATAATTTACTTATTTTTGAGGAAAGAGAAATTTTTTTACATATAGCGTGTTCTCTGCCTCCACTTCCAATGATACAAATAATCATATATAAATACATTTCTATATAATGAGAAATAAATTAGCTAGAATAAAATATTTACCAAATAATTTTGAGATTCTTGAAGAAGGTGATCACGTTATTTGTGCAATTTCTGGAAAGAAAATATTCTTAGATAAACTAAATTATTGGAATGTTGAACTTCAAGAGCCATATTTTTCTTATGTTGAGGCTTCAAAAAAAAGAGAAGCACTAACTAAAAAAAGTTGATTTATTTCCATCGGTCATGTGACCAAATCCACTGATCAGGGTTTTTTAAAATCATTTTTTCTAATACTTTATTAAGCTCTAGCGTTATCTTTTGAGTAGAAGAATTATCAGCAAATTTCAATGGTTTATTAAAATATAATTTAAAATGATAATTTTTAACTCTTTCTATATAAACTGGAATAATAGAGTAGCCATATTTTTTTACTAATTGAGCTGGTATTGTTGTAGTTTTTGCAGAACGATTAAAGAGATCTATATCATCTCCTTCACTTATTCTTTGATCAATCATTAATGCTGCAGAATAATTTTTTTTTAATAAATTTAGCAAATCTCTAGTCCCACTCTTGCCCTTTTTTATTTGATTTTTACATATATAATTTTTTCTAATGTTTTCCATAATAATATTTAAAAATGGGTTATTAAGAGGCCTATAAATTGCACATAAATTTATACCTGCTTTTTCTATTTCCATTGCCATTAGTTCGAAGTTATTAAAATGTCCTGATATAAATACTGCTTGTTCATTATTATTTTTAATTTCATTTAAATAATTTAATCCTTCGATTTCAATGAATTGATCTAAATTATTTTTTCTAAATTTTTTTATATAAACATATTCAGATAATATTCTTCCATAATTACTCCACATATTAATAATTATAGATTTTCTTTCTTCTTCTGAGCTACCAATATTGGAATTTTTTAAATTAGCTTGAATTATAGTATTTGATCGAAATAAAGGTCCAATTTTTTTTCCAATAATTGCTCCTAGGTTTGAAGCATTTTTATATCCAACTATTTTAAAAATAATAAATAAAATATAAATAAAAATAAATTGAAAAAAATATTTTATTATTTTCATAATTTGCTTTTAATAAAATTTCCAAATCAACTTCAACATAATCAAAACTTTGTTTCATTTTATCCTTTATTCTTGAATAATCTTTTTCAG
Organism: uncultured Pelagibacteraceae bacterium; assembly: GCA_902510635.1. Taxonomy (GTDB): domain Bacteria; phylum Pseudomonadota; class Alphaproteobacteria; order Pelagibacterales; family Pelagibacteraceae; genus Pelagibacter. Next base: position 24,612 of record CABXCB010000007.1, on the reverse strand, counting down.
TTGTAATTATTAACACATCATCTTCATTTACTTTTTTATTTTTAAAATCAGTAAATATAAATTTGTCTGCAACAAGGTAACTATAATCTCCATCTGAATAATTATGATGATCTGGAAATGAATATGTTTTTTTTAAATTAATATTATTTTCTTTTAATAATTCAAAAAAGTTTGATGGATTACCTATTCCAGCAAAAGCTACAACTTTTTTATTTTTAAATTTATCTAAATTTTTTATTTTGTATTTTGAATAAAATATTTTTATATTTTTGCTTATTTCTTTAATTTTATTTTCAAATTCTAAATTTTTATTTCCATTAATAACAATGCAATCAGCTCGTTTAATTGATTGAAAACCTTCCCTTAATGGTCCAGATGGAATTATATAACCATTTCCGATCAACTGTTTTGAATTAAAACATAAAATTGAAATTTTTTTTTTTATTGAAAAATCTTGAAAGCCATCATCTAAAATTGCAACATTATATCCAGATGAAATTAATGATCCAATAGCTTTTTTTCTATTTTTATTTGTAAAAACCTTGCCAATTTTTTTTAACATTTCTATTTCATCATATAAATAATTATAGCTTTTTTTTATAAAGGCTGGATTTTTCCCAGTCGATTTTACAATATTAAATATTTCTGAGGCTAGAGGAGTTTTTCCTGTTCCACCAATATAAATGTTACCCACACATATGATTGGTATTGGGAATTTTTTTTGAATTTTTAAAAATTTACTTATTAAAGAGCCGAATAGAAATAAAAGAGATAAAGGATATAATACTATTGACCAAAAAGATAACCCTGGATAATCCCAAAATTTTGGTTTTTTGAAATTCATAAATCAACAGTATTTATTAATTTCTTTTTCATTGTTTAATAAAATCTGATTACCTGTATAGGCTAATTTTTTTATAATTTGTTGAGAATAATTTTTTTTTCTATCAAATTTGACAACTAAATTTTCTAGATCTTTATACGATTTAATTTTTGTTGAAATTCCTACCTTTTCAAGGAAATCATAAACTTCGACAAAGTTTTCTATATTTGGACCACAAACAATTCTATTTCCTAATCTTGCTGCTTCAAGAGGGTTTTGCCCTCCATGAGCATATATTGATTTACCCATAAATGCAATTTTAGATAATTTTAAAAAGGATTTTGTTTCACCAAAAGTATCAACAAGGTAAATATCAGTATTACTACTAATTTGTCTATTTGAGCTATGCAAATGTAATTTTAAACCACTTAAATTTAATTCTTGTTTAATTTCATGAGCTCTATGAATGTGTCTAGGGATGATAATAGAAATTATATTTTTATATCTTTTTTTTAGATTAGCATGAACTTTTCCACAAAATAATTCTTCGCCTTCATGAGTACTTATTGCTGAAAAAATAATTTTCTTTTTTTTTAATCTTTTTTTGATTTTTAAACTTGATACATTTTTAAATTCAGAAATACTTTGTGAAAATTTTAAGTTACCAATTTTTTTAATATTTTTTGCTCCCAGAATCTTTAGATAATTACAAGTTTTATTATTTTGACCTAAACACAAATCAAACTCTTTGAATATTTTTTTTGAAAAGGAAAGAATACTAATCCATCTTTGAAACGATTTTTTAGTGATTCGTGCATTTAATAAAATTAGTGGAATATTTTTTTCTTTTATTTTTATTATCATATTTGGCCAAATTTCTGATTCTACAAAAAAAGCTGCCCTTGGTTTCCAGTGGTTTAAAAATTTTTCTACAAGATATTCTGTATCAAGAGGAAAAAATTGATGGAACGTTTTTTTTAGTTTTAATTTTTTTATAATTTTTGCAGAACTTAATGTATTTGAGGTAATTAATATTTTTTTTATATTTTTTCTTTTTTCGAGTTTTTCAATTAAGGGTACAATGCTTAGAATTTCACCAACGCTTGATCCATGAAACCATATTAGATTTTTATTTACATTTTTTTTATTAAATTTTCCAATTTTTTCAAAAAATCTTTTTGGGTCCTCTTTCTTTTTAAATATTCTAAAAATTATTATTATTGGTGAAATTAAAAAAATAAAATTTATAGCTAGTCTATAAAAAAATAGCATTAATCTTTTCTTAATTGTTTATCATAGAAGTTTTTATAAATCTTAGATTTTTGCAGTAATTCTTCGTGATTTCCTTTTTCAACAATTATTCCATTATCAACGACATAAATTAATTTTGAATTCATTACAGTTGAAAGTCTATGTGCTATGACTAGTGTTGTTCTATCTTTTGTTAGCAATTTGATAGCTTCTTGGATTTTACTTTCTGTTTCTGCATCCAAAGATGAAGTTGCTTCATCTAGAAGGATAATTTTACTTTTCTTTAACATTGCCCTTGCTATAGATAATCTTTGTTTTTCTCCTCCTGATAGTCTAGTCCCATTTTCTCCTATAATTGTATCTAATTTATTTGGTAATTTATTAATAAATTCATTGCAATGTGAAAGTTTTGCTGCTTCAAAAATTTCATCTTCTGTTGCATCTAATTTTGCGTAAGCTATATTATTTTTAATAGTATCATCGAATAGTGTTGTATCTTGGTTAACAAGAGAAATGTTGTTTCTTAATGATGATATTGAGCTATCGTAGATTGATTGGTCATCAATTAATATATCACCTGAAATTTTATCATAAAATCTTGGTATTAAATTTAATATTGTTGTTTTTCCAGCTCCACTATGCCCAACTAAGGAAGTCATTTCACCTCCAATAATGTTTAAATTAATTGAGTTTAATACTACCCTTTCTTCATTATTATATTTAAAGCTTATATTTTTAAAATTAATTTCTCCTCTTGTTACTTTTAATGATGATGCATTAGATTTTTCTTTAATATTATTTTCTTGTTCGATGAGAGGTATAATTCTTTTTGCAGCAGATAATCCTTGATTAATTGCCATATTGATTGTTGCTAATGATCTAACTGGTTGATAGGCCAACATCATTGCAGCTAAAAAAGAAAAAAAATTATTAATATCCAACTCTTGCTTTATTATTAGATGTCCAGAATAATAAATTAATCCAGCAATCATAATTCCAGTTAAAGTTTCCATTATAGGAGAAGCTCTTACTAAAACCATGGCAGTTTTTACCAATCTTTCTTTTAAATTATTGATAAATCTTTCTGCTCTTGAAAATTCATAATTTTCTTTTTGAAAAATTTTAATTATTTTATGATTTTTAAATACTTCCAGCATATATGTTGTAAGAACACCAGAACTTTCCTGTGCTTGAGTTGTTACTTTTCCAATTCTTTTACCTAATGATTTTGCAGCAAAAGAAGCAAGAGGAATCATTATTAAAGCAAAAAGAGCTAATCTCCAGTTTTGATAGAACATAACACCAATTAAACCTATTAGAGTTAATGAATCTTTTGCTATATTTAATATTACAACACTAATTAAATTTGTCATAAGCGATATATCAAAGGTCAAATGAGAAATAAATTTTCCTGAATGCTTTTTGTCGATTATTTCAGCATCAGCTTTTATTAATGATTTCATTAGTTGTAATTGAAGAATTTTACTTACTTCTTGTCCAACCTTAATTAAAGTTGTTTTGGCTATATAAAGTGAAATACCTTTTGTTGTAAATGCAATAATTATAGCTGCTGGTATTAGCAATATTAAAGTTTGATCCTTTTCAATAAAAATTTTTTTAATAGCAGGATCTAATAACCATGCTATTGCAGAAGTACTAGCAGCTACTAAGACTGAAAAAAAAACAGAAATTAATATTTTTGGTAAAAATTTCTTTGTATATTCATTATAAAGTTTTTTTAAAATTTCTATATTATTCATAAATTTATAATATTTTACCAACTAATAAATTTAAAAAAATTATTAAACCTAGAAAGTTATTTGATTTAAATAATTTTAAACAGTTAGATGGATTTTTAATATTTAAATTATTTATTTGGTAAATAAAAAAATGCAAAAAAGGCACAATTAAAAATATAAAATAAATATAATTAAATTTCATTAAGTATCCTAAAATTAATAAAGATAGAATAGGTATAAGATAAAATAAGTATAAAACTTTTTTTGGGTTATTTTTAAACTTTATAGAAGTTGATTTAACTCCAATTATTTCATCATCCTTAATATCTTGGTATCCATAAATCGTGTCATATCCTAGTGTCCAAAATATGGCTCCCAGATATAATAATATTGGTGGCAAGCTAATACTTTCATAAATTGACACCCATGCCAAAAGCAGACCATAGTTAAATGTTATTCCCAAAAACAGTTGAGGCCAGTATGTAAATCTTTTCATTAATGGATAAGAAAAAGCGAGTGGCATTGATGCGAGTGCAAGAATTATAGTTAAAAAATTAAAATTTATTAAAACTATTAAAGCTAAAAGACATAAAATTATTGTATAAATAGAAGCTAAAAAGATGGAAATTTTTCCAGATGCAATCGGTCTATTTTTTGTTCTTGCAACTTTTTTATCGAAGTTTCTATCAACTATATCATTTACAATACAACCAGCAGATCTCATTAAGACCGAACCAAGAAAAAATAATACTAAATAAAAAAAAAATATATTTAAATCATTTTCAAAGTTGTATGCAATTGTAAGACCCCATGAACATGGCCAGAATAATAGCATATAACCTATTGGCTTATCTAATCTTGTAAGTTGAATAAATAATTTAAGATTTTTCATTTAATTTTCTTGTAAATAACAAAGGCTAGATTCATAATCAAACTGATTCGTATGAACATAGATTACACAGTAACAGCTTTAATGTTTCCAGCTATACCCCTAATTATGAGCGTTTATTCAAATAGATTTCACACTTTAAGTTCTTTAATTCGTAAAATTCATGACGAGTTTGTTTTCGAAAAACATACCCCACCAGAATGGAAAGCGCAGCTAATGAATTTAGATAGCAGAATCGTAGTTATTAAATATAGTATAATGTTTGCAGCATTTGGGTTCTTATTTAATATGTTAACTGTTTTTGCTCTTTATGTAGAAAGTTTGTTTATTGCTAGAATAATATTTGGAACCTGTTGTTTATCAATGATGATATCAATAGTTTTTTTTATTAGAGAAATTCAGATTTCAACTAAAGCATTAAAACTTCATTTATCTGACATGGATATTCAGTTTAAGGAATAATTACTGCTGGTCCAAGTATTTTTCTAGATTCCAAGTCTATATGAGCTTGAATAATATTTTCTAGTTCGTATTTTTTAAATATTTCTATTTTAACTTTTTTTGATTCTATTTTATCAAATAATATTTTTGCTCCTTCGTTAATTTCTTTTTTTGTACTTAAGTATTGCTGCATAGAAGGTCTAACAAAATACAAACCTTTTGGTTGTAATAATTTGGGTACATCTATTGGAGACAAAGCTCCTGAAGCATTTCCAAAAGAAACCATCATCCCTCTTACACAAAGACATTTTAAAGAGTTTTCAAAAGTATTTTTTCCCACACCATCATAAATTACTGGAACACCTTTACCATCAGTAAATTCTAGAACTTTTTCTGAAAAATTTTCTTTATTATAGTTAATTACATAATCATACCCATAAGTTTCTGCTTTTTGAATTTTTTCATCACTTCCAACTGTTCCTATTACAGTACATCCAAGAGATTTAGCCCATTGGCCAAATATTTGGCCTACTCCACCAGCGGCAGCATGAAAGAGAATTGTTTCTCCAGAGTTAACCGGATAAGTTTTATGTAATAAATAAAAGGCTGTTAATCCTTTAGTCATTAAAGTTGCCGCAATTTCTAAATCAATACCGTCTGGAACCTTAACTAAGTTTTTAGTCGGATAATTTCTATGTGTTGAATAAGCCCCAAGAGGCGCACCTGCATATGAAACTTTATCACCTACTTTAAAGTCATTTATATTGGATCCTATTTCTTTAATTATGCCTGAGCCTTCAATACCAATTCCAGTAGGCAACTTTAAAGGATAAAGGCCTGAGCGATGATAAGTATCTATATAATTTAAACCTATTGCTTTGTGTTCAATAGTAACTTCATTTTCTTTTAGTTTTTCTAAAGAAATATCTTTTAACTCTAAAACCTCAGGACCACCATTTTTAGATATTTCTACTGCTTTCATTTTTTACAAATGTACCATTATGATAATCTTGAACAGCTTGCAACACTTCTTCTTTAGTATTCATTACAAATGGTCCACCTCTAGCAATTTCTTCTCCAATTGGTTTTCCAGATATCAACAAAAACTTAGCCTTAGTTAGCGCAGAAATCTTTAATTTCTCTCCTTTGGTTAATAAAATTAAAGTCGAGTCTTTGATTTTACTATGGTCTTGTTCTCCTATTTTTATTTCACCATCAATTAAATAAATAAAAGAGTTATGGGTTGAATGTAATTTAAAGTTAAAAAATTTATTTTTTTTTAACTCAATATCAAAATATATAGGTTCAATATTATGTCCTTTTACAGGTCCTTCTGCACTTTCAAATTTTCCAGCTATAACTTTTACTTGTTTTTCATCCTCTTTGTGAATTTGCATTTTATCTGAGTCAATATAGATATAATCAGGCTTACTCATTTTTAATTTTGCAGGCATATTTATCCATAATTGAAAACCGTGCAGCCTTCCTTCTGACATTGCAGGCATTTCAGAGTGAATAATTCCACTACCAGTTTTCATCCATTGGACATCACCAGATTTCATTCTTCCTTTAGCACCAGTGCTATCTTCATGTTCAAATTCACCTTGTAGCATATAAGTTACTGTTTCAATTCCTCTGTGCGGATGAGGAGGAAAACCTCCAATATAATCATCTTTATTTTCTGATCCAAATTCATCTAGCATTAAAAAAGGATCAAAGTAATTTGGCTCAACCCCAATACTTCTTTTTAGTTTTACTCCAGCACCATCTGAGGCTAGTATGGGTTTAATAATTTGTTTTACTTCAATATTTGACATTTTATTTTTTAAATTTGTTATCTAAACTTAAACCTTTAGCTCCATTTGTAAAAAGAATTAAAAAACCACCAGCAAGAGCAATATTTTTTAAGAAAGAAGTAAATTGCATTTGATCAGTGAAGTCATTATGAAATATAATAGCAGTAGCTACACAGAATAAACTTAATAATGCCGCTGCTATTCTTGTTTGGTATCCGACGATAATCAAAATTGGTCCTAGAACTTCTAAAATGATTGCAGGAATTAATAATATTCCAGGCATACCAAAGCTTTCCATCCAGCCAATAGTTCCGTCGTAGTTGTTAATTTTAAAAATTCCATTTAAAAGGAATAATGCTGAAATTAAAATTCTTCCAATTAGGTCTGCAATATTTATCATATAGATTTATTAATTAGTTTTTTTATAAAATATCAATGAGTTGATTTAACTCACTAATTTCATTTTTAGGTTTATAGTCAAGATTATCAAAAATATTTTTATTCCTATTTACCCAAACAGAGGTAAATCCATAATTTCCACCACCAGAAACATCCCAAGTATTAGCGCTCAAAAAAGCAACTTCTTCATTTTTTATATTATATTTTTTAATTGGCATATCATAGACTTTTGAACTTGGCTTATATATTTTAACTTCTTCAATAGAAAAAATATCATCAAATAAATTTTGTAGACCATTACTTTTTACTAATTCATTAAGTAGAGAAGGTGTTCCGTTTGATAGTATAGCTAATTTATATTTTTTTTCTTTAAGGTTTTCTAAAGTTTTTTTTACCTCTGGGTAAGGTGATAAAATTCTATATAAATCTAATAGTTCATTCTTCTTTATTTTATCTATATTAAATACCTGCATAGATTTATCTAAGCTATCTTCCGTAATTTGCCAAAAATCTTTATGCCTACCCATTAAACTTCTAAGCCATGTATATTCTAATTGTGTTTTTCTCCAATAATTTGCAAAACTTTCCCATTTATCTCCAATTTTACTTTTACATTTTTCTGCTGCAGAATTAACATCAAATAAAGTTCCATAAGCATCAAAAATTATTGCTTTAATATTTTTCATAAATTAACTTGTGTAGATGAGCAATATTAGATTATTTTTTGAAAAAAGTTTATCATTAAATTTAAATTCTACATTAGATAAACCTCAATCTCATTATTTATCTAAAGTCATGAGAATAAATATAGGTAAAAGTTTTTCTTTATTTAATCAAAGTGGAGAATGGGAAGCAAAATTAGAGAATATTAACAAAGGAATTGTAGAATTTTCGATAGTAAAAAAATTAAGATCTGCAAATAATGACAAAGAAATCTGGTTAGCATTTGCTCCAATTAAATTAAATTATTTGAACTTAATGATTCAAAAGGCAACTGAAATTGGAGTAACTAGATTTATTCCAATATTAACTGAAAGAACAATAGTTAGAAAATTGAATGAAAAAAGAATTAATAAAATTATTATTGAAGCATCTGAACAAAGTAATAGACTAAAAGTTCCATCTTTGGATAAGCTTACAAAACTAGATGCCTTCTTAAAATCAAATCAAAATATAAATATAATTTTTGGAGATTTAAATACAGACAATAAAAAAATAGATCTTAAAAATAAAAATCCATTATGTGTTTTAATAGGCCCTGAGGGAGATTTTTCATTAAAAGAAAGAGAAAATATTTTAAAACTAAAAAATATAATACCACTTAAAATAAATGATAATATTTTAAGATCTGAAACTGCTGCGATTTCAATGATATCGATAATAAGTTTTAATTTATTATCTTAAATATTTATTTATATTTTTGAAAATATCTTCGTATTCTGCATGATGACTTATCCTGCTAAGATATTTTCCATCTTTTAATAAAATAATAGAAGAGCTATGATTTATTAAATAGTTTCCATCTTCAGTAAAAATTTTTTCTGAAAGAACTCCCCAAGATTTAGACATAAGAAATATTTTTTTTGGATCTCCAGTTATTCCATAAATTTTATTCTCAAATGAATTTAAGTAATTTTTTATAACTTCTGGACTATCTCTTTCTGGATCTATACTAACAAAAAAAACTTTAAATTTATCTTTCTTTTCTTGTTCTAGATTTTTTATTGCTAAATCTAAATTATTAAGTGTCATCGGACATACATCTGGACAATTTGTAAATCCAAAAAATATTGCAGTTAAAGGCCCTTCAAAAGAAGATTCCGTTATTATATCATTATTTACATCATTTAATGAAAAAGAAGATCCTTGAAATTTTTTAACATACTCATTTTCTTTTTTTTCTATAGATAAGAATATAGGCAACATAACAAACAGAAAAATTACTAAACAACCTATAATAATTGTTATTGATGTTTTTAGATTCATTGTTGTAAAATATTATTTAATAATTATATAAATAACATGTCCTCTATTATAAAGAAACTATTTGGCACACTTTTAGAAAAACCATGGGAAGAAAGCCAGGCTTTAATTGATAATAAGCATGTAGGCAAAACTTTTGGCGTTACCAATCAAATGTCGGCGGTGATTATAATATTTGGAATAAGTACAGCAATATTTAGTTTAATTTTTACAGCTTATCTTTATTCAATACCTCCAGAACAAGATACTACCTTAATTTTAAAAAACAAATTATTATGGATTAATACTCTAGTATTAATTTTTGTTACGTATTTTTTTAGTAAAATAAGCAAAGATTTAAAAAATAATTTAACAAATAAAATAAAAAATAATATTGTCACTTTAGGAGCTTTAAGTTATTTATTTTTATTTTTACAAATTATACTTTGGTATCAGTTGATGAAACAAGGTCACTTTGTTTCAACAAATAATTATTTTTCTTCATATTATATTTTTACAGCATTGCATGGATTACATTTGTTAGGTGGTTTGTTTTTTTGGGGCAAAATAAGCTCAAGAATATTTAAATTGAAAGAGAAAGATTACGTTAAAGAGACAAGTAACCTGCAAGCATTATCTCTTTATTGGCTATTTTTATTTATTGTTTGGTTAGTATTTTTTTCAATTATGTTTATTTACAATGACTCAGTTATAGCTTGGTGTAAGTCATTAATTTCTTAAAAAAATTATAAAAATAGAACCAATATAATCCCAACAACTGCAATTATAGATAACAATATATTTACGGACTTTAAATATTTTTTTGTTCTTGAATTAGTTTCCTTCTTTGAGAATGCCCCGGCACCAAAAGAAATGACAAAATAAAATAATAAAACCAGTATTAGAATAACAGCTAAAATTTCGATTTTTCCGAGCATATAATCATTGTTATATTTGATATTTTGACAGATTCTTAAGACATTTTGTCATAGGTTTTTATGTGATATTTATTCTATATAGGCTGTTATGCACGTAGGTATTATATTCTTTTTGGTAATTCTTGGATCAGTATTATTCCATATTTTTACTCCATGGTATTGGACAGATGTTGCTTCAAACTGGGGAGGAATGGACGACACTATTACATTAACATTCTGGATTGGTGGAGGAGTTTTTATAGCAGTTTGTCTTTTCATGATTTACTGCGTTTTTAAATTTTCATATAAAAAAGATCGTATAGCAGAATATAAACCTGAAGATAAAAAATTAGAAAAAATACTTACATGGGCAACAACATTGGGTGTAGCTGCTCTTCTAGCTCCAGGACTAATTATATGGAATCAGTATGTTAATGTTCCAAAAAATGCAATCGAGATTGATGTAATGGCTTGGCAATGGGGATGGCAATATAGACTACCAGGTGAAGATGGAAAATTAGGAACCACAAAAGTAGTTAATATAAATGATGATAATCCTTTTGGAATTAATTTAGATGATCCATTTGGAAATGATGATGTAATGATACAAAGTGATGTGATAAATTTAGAAAATAATAGACCAGTTAAAATATTGTTAAGATCTGTTGATGTACTTCATAACTGGTATGTTCCTCAGTTCAGAGCGAAAATGGATGCAGTTCCAGGAATTGTAACTTTTTATTGGTTTGAGCCTAATAAAACAGGTGAGTTTGAAGTTTTGTGTGCTGAGTATTGTGGGGTTGGACATTATGCTATGAGAGGTGGAGTAGAGGTACAAGATAAACAAGACTATGATAATTGGCTTCAAGAACAAGAAACATTTTCAGATTTAATAGCAAAACAAAAAATTTTAGAAAACGAAAAAACAAAATTGGCAAAAAAATAAATTAAATGGTAAAAAACACTTAAAGGAAACAAATGTCAGAAGATTTTAACAACAACAAAACAATACAAGCTCAATCCTCAGAAGCTATTTCAGGAGGTGGATCGGGCGTTGGAGTAGATGCAGATTATGTTAGACCTGCAGAAGTCGCAGATCAAGATTTGTATCATGGACATAGTTTTATAACGAAATGGATTTTTTGTCAGGATGCAAAAGTTATTGGGGTACAATATTTTCTTTTAGCAACATTTACAGGAATAATTGGTTTAATTCTTTCTTGGTTAATGCGTTTACAATTAGGCTTTCCAGGATTAGCTCCGTTTATGACAGCAGAACATTATTATCAATTTGTAACTATGCACGGAATGATAATGGTAGTTTATTTTTTAACTGCACTCTTTCTAGGTGGATTTGGAAATTATTTAATACCATTAATGGTTGGTGCAAGAGATATGGTTTTTCCATATCTAAATATGGTTAGTTTTTGGAGTTTTTTTGTTGCAGTTGGAGTTTTATTAGCAAGCTTTTTTGTTCCGGGAGGTCCCACAGGTTCAGGTTGGACATTATATCCTCCTCAAGCAATTTTAGAAGGCACTCCAGGATCAGGGTGGGGAATAATGTTGATGTGTATATCTTTAATCTTATTCGTGGCCGGATTTACTATGGGTGGATTAAATTATTTAATTACTATTTTACAAGCTAGAACAAGAGGGATGACCTTAATGAGAATGCCTTTGACAGTTTGGGGTATTTTTACAGCTACTGTTTTAGCAATGTTAGCTTTCCCGGCCCTATTGGTAGGTGCATTAATGATGAGTTTAGACAATGTACTTGGAACAAGCTTTTTTATGCCAACCATATTAAAAGCAGGTGAAGTTTTAGAATATGGTGGTGGAAGTCCTATTCTTTTTCAACATTTATTTTGGTTCTTTGGGCACCCTGAAGTTTATATTGTAGCACTGCCAGCATTTGGAATAGTTTCAGACTTAATTTCAGTACATGCTAGAAAAAACATATTTGGTTATAGAATGATGGTTTGGGCAATTGTAGGTATTGGTGCATTAAGTTTCTTTGTTTGGGCTCACCATATGTACGTAAGTGGAATGAATCCGTGGTTTGGTTTTTTCTTTGCTACTACAACTTTAATAATTGCCGTACCGACTGCGATGAAAGTTTATAACTGGATCCTAACTCTTTGGAGAGGAAATATTAGACTTAATACTGTTATGTTATGGTGTTTGGGCTTTATTGTAACTTTTGTAAATGGTGGTATTACAGGAATTTTCTTAGGAAACGTTAGTGTAGACGTTCCATTGTCAGACACTTATTTTGTTATTGCTCACTTCCACATGGTAATGGGTATTGCGCCACTTATGGTAATTATGGGGGCTGTTTATCATTGGTTTCCTTTAGTATCAGGAAGATTTTTGAGTGAAAAATTAGGCAAATGGCATTTCTGGCTAACTTTTTTAGGAGCATATTCAATATATTTCCCAATGCACTATTTAGGATTCATTGGAGTTCCTAGAAGATATTTTGAAATGTATGATAGTCCTTATGTTACTTCAGCTGTCGGAATGAATGAATTTATAAGTATAGCGGCTTTTATAGTTGGTGCTGCTCAATTTATTTTAATTTACAATATAATAAAAACTTTAAAAACAGGAAAGCCCGCTGGACACAATCCTTGGCAAGCTTGTTCACTAGAATGGCTAACACCTACAGTACCACCTGAACATGGTAATTGGGGAGATAGACTTCCAACAGTTCACAGATGGGCATATGATTACAGTGTACCTGGGGCAAAAGAAGATTTTATAACTCAAACTACACCACCAAGTGAAGTTGCGGGTTCAAAAGTAGAAAAAACATAAAGATTAAAATATGTCTGATCTTAAAATAGAGGGCTACGAATTTAAACCTGGGTTTAAAGGAATGGCAAAGGACACTAGTTCTGATCAAACCATGTTCAAAGGTGTTCATTGGGGAAAAGCAATGATGTGGATCTTTTTGTTAAGTGATACATTTATATTTAGCTGTTTTTTAATTTCATACATGAAGGGCAGAGGATCAACTATAATTGATTGGCCAAATCCAAGTGAAGTTTTTGGACTTCATGTATTTGGCGTACAAGTCCCTTTGTTACTTATTGCAATTATGACATTTGTTTTAATCACGAGCAGTGGAACAATGGCTCTTGCAGTAAAATATGGTTATGAAAAAAATAGAAAGATGTGTGGTTGGCTTATATTAGCCACAGCTATTGGGGGACTTACTTTCGTTGGTATGCAAGCGTTTGAATGGTCTAAGTTAATTCACGAAGGTGTAAGACCCTGGGAAAACCCGTTTGGTGCACCACAATTTGGATCTTTTTTCTTCATGATTACTGGATTTCACGGTACTCACGTTTCAATAGGGGTAATTTTTCTTTTCATTTATGCTTATAAAACTTTTGCAGGTCATTATGACGAAGGCAAAAGAGGATGGTTCACAACCATGAAAGGTGACTATGTAGAAGTTGAAATTTTAGGGTTATATTGGCACTTTGTAGATTTAGTATGGGTATTTATTTTTGCATTCTTTTATTTATGGTAAATTAAAATATGGAAAAAACAAAAAAACAAGAACAAGCATCAACACATAAGATTGGAATATATCTTTGGATATGGGGTCTTCTATTTGTTTTAAGTTTCTTTTCATATATGGTTGATTGGTATCAATTCCAAGGAATGCTTAGATGGTCTCTAATTTTATTTTTTATGTTTTTAAAAGCAGGTTTGATTATGGCTTTTTTTATGCATTTATATTGGGAAAGATATGCTTTAGTTAATGTTCTTTTATGGCCAATGACTGCTATTGCGTGTTTTATATTTCTTATGGTTGCAGAATTTGAATATGTTCTCTTTACTAGACTTTTTTATTTTGTTGTAGGAGGATAATAATTTATGGATGGATATACTATATTAGCTGGTTTTTTAATTTTTTTCTTATTATTTATTTATCTGACATGGTTTGGGTTTTCAGTAAAAGTTGAAAATGAAAAAGAAGAACAAACATCAGAAATAAAAATTAATCCTTATGACAATCTCCCATTAAGTAGAAGATTTATTGATAAGAAAAATCCAAAAGTAGGAATTTTTGATTTAGGTAATCACATTCTTATTATTGGTGTAATTTTATTAGTTGTATTTGTTAGCCTGAATGTAGATTAGTTTTGACTACCATTACTTCAAAAAATAAAAACTCAGTTTTTTTAAATATCTCATCGTATTTAAAATCTTTACTCTTGTTAATGAAGCCAAGAGTAATGTCGTTGGTTATATTTACTTGTGCTGTAGGATTATTAACTTCACAAACTACAATTCCTTTATTTGATTCACTGATAAGTATTTTTTTTGTTACGATAGGAGCTGGTGCAGCAGGAGCGCTTAATATGTGGTATGAGGCGGACCTAGATAAACTAATGACAAGAACTTGTCTTAGACCAATACCAACTGGAAAAATCAATAGAGAGCATGCTTTAATATTTGGTGTGGCTCTATCAATTATTTCAGTTTGTGGGCTTTATTATTTTTCAAATCTTTTGTCGGCATTTTTATTATTAGTAACTATTTCATTTTATCTTTTTGTTTACACAATTTGGTTAAAGAGAAAAACACCTCAGAATATTGTTATTGGTGGAGCATCAGGTGCTTTGCCCCCAGTTATTGGATGGACCATTGCAACAAATTCTTTAACGCTTGAGCCAATCACTTTTTTTTTAATAATATTTTATTGGACACCATCTCATTTTTGGGCCTTAAGCCTTTATAAAGCAGAAGATTATTCAAAAGCAAAAATTCCAATGCTTCCAATTACAAACGGTATTGAAGAGACAAAGAAAAAAATATTTGTTTATTCTTTGTTTATGCTGCCAGTAATTATATTACCATATATTATAGGTTTTACTGGCGAAATGTTCCTTGTAAGCACATTATTACTTACCTTTTACTATAATTATATCTGCTACGATTTATATAAATTTAAAAAAAATAAATTTGAATTGAATAAAGCACAAAAAGTCTTTGGATATTCAATTTTATATTTATTTTTAATTTTTGTATTATTCTTAATCGACAGTTTAATTTAAGGATTGCGCCTCAAAAAAATTCCGCTAGAGTGTTTATGAATACCCTAGATGAAATATATAAGCACAAGAAGTAAAGAAAAAGAATACAGTTTTGGAGAAGTTTTTCTAAAAGGGCTTGCAGATGATGGAGGTCTTTATGTTCCAAAATTGATAAAAAAATATAGCAAAGAAGAATTATTAAAGCTCAAAAATTTAAATTATAACGAACTATCTGTTGAAATAATAAGCCAATTTTCAGGAGATTTTATCTCAAGAGAAGAACTTTCATATTTAATTAAAAAATCATATTCAACATTTAGAGAAAAAGAGGTTGTAAAAATCTCAAATATTGGAGAATTGAAGTTATTAGAATTATTTCATGGGCCAACACTAGCATTTAAAGATGTTGCAATGCAATTCATAGGTAATTTGTATGAATATTATTTGAAGAAAAATGAAAAAAAAATAAACATAGTAGTTGCAACTTCTGGCGATACCGGAGCAGCAGCTATTGATGCAATTAAAGGAAAAGCTAATTTAAATATATTTGTTCTACATCCAAATAATAGAATTTCCTCTGTTCAAAGAAAAATCATGACTACTGTTGATGATAAAAATGTATTTAATATTGCAATAGATGGAAACTTTGATGATTGTCAAAATATTGTAAAAAAAATGTTTTCTGATTTAGAGTTTTCTAAATCTATAAATATGTCAGGAGTAAACTCAATTAATTGGGCAAGAATTATTGCTCAATCAGTATATTATTTTTATTCATATTTTAAATTAGGGAAAAAAACTATTTCTTTTTCAGTTCCAACAGGAAACTTTGGTGATGTTTTTGCGGGCTATCTTGCAAAAAAAATGGGATTGCCAATTGATAAATTAATTGTTTCAACAAATGAAAACGATATTTTGCATAGAGCAATTTCAAAAGGAGATTATGTTTCAAAAGAAGTTAAAGAAACATTGTCACCGAGTATGGATATTCAATTAGCAAGTAACTTTGAAAGATTAATTTATTATGTAAATAATTCCGACTCTGAAAAAACAACAGAAATTATGAAAAAGGTTAAGCAAAATTCTTATCAAATTGAAAAGAACTATTTAGATGTAATTCAAAAGGATTTTTTATCAGAAAGTTGTAATGAAAAAGAAACTTTAGACATTATTAAAAAAAATTATGAAGAAAATAATATCATATTAGATCCTCATACAGCTGTCGGAGTAGGGGCTGCAAAAAAACTTTCTTTTAGTGATTGTGTAGTTTTATCAACAGCACATCCATGTAAATTTCCAGATGCTACAAATAATGCGATAAATAAGCATGAAAAATTACCAGAAGAACTTCAGTATGTGCTTGATAAAAAAGAAAATTTTCAAGTATTAAAAAACAATACAGAAGAAGTAAAAAACTTTGTTAAAAGCAAAGTTTAAGGGGGGGGGCGTTCTGTTGCCAGGTGCCTAAACCCCATAACTTAATTAATAAAGTCATAATTAAACTTTATTTTATAGTAGATTCTTGTTAAGATTTAATCATGAAAAAAATAGTTGCTTCATTTTTTCTTATAATATTTTTAGCTTCATGTGCGACACCTACAGTTGTTAATGTAGTTGAACCAACAGATAATTCATTAAGTTGTTCTCAGATAGATACACAAATAGCACTGGCAGTAAAATATGCTGATGATGCAAAAAAAGAAAAAAGTATGGGAACTGGAACAAACGTTGCAGCACTATTATTTTGGCTTCCAGGACTATACCAAACTAACGTAAATGTAAAAGAGGCGGTTGATGCTGCTAATAGAAGAGCGGAACATTTATCAAGATTAAAAACTACAAAAAACTGTCCATAAATAAATAATTAAAATTTATATTTCTAATTAAATTAAGTAAGGGCGTTCTGTTGCCAGGTGCCCCAAACTTTTTAACGTTATTCGCAAAAAATTTGAATTGAAAAGTGAGATTTTGCAGTAGTAGTGTGATCGTAGTGCGATCGGATTATTTGTGCTAGGATTGCGGATCATGAAAAAGATTTTAGGAGCATTAGTTCTTTTTTTGTTTTGGTGTAGTGTTGCAAATGCATTTTTGTTACAAGATGTTTTAGTTTTTGAAACTGGTAACAAATCTAAACATCGAGGAAAAATCAATTTTAACGGAAAAAATTATAATGTTTGGACTAAAAAAGATTTTAAAGGTCCAAATAATATTGAAAGAGATATAGTTCAATTTGTATACACAGAAAATAAAACCAATAAACAAGAACAGATATCAGTATTATATTACCCATCAGAGAATCGTATTTCCTATAGATTTTACGAACTTGCAAAAAAAGATACACCTGAATACAAAAACTACTATTTAATTGAAGATAATTCAAAAAACAAAAAATTCTGGTACACGAATAACTTTCTTTATAGGGATCTTGCAACAAATCTTCATTACGGAAAATGGTTTTTAAGTGATGAAAAAAAATGGATGCTTGGAGTCGCAAATCTTAATTTGCCCGAAAATGAAAGATGGCTAGTATTTGAACATAAAGAAAAGCTGCATACACAAACAGGTCTTAGTAAAAAAAAAAGGAAACAAGAGTTTAATAAAATATCTCAATATATTTCAAAATTTGAAGAGTATAAATATTTTGTGACACAGATTGAAAAAAACTATTATGCAGAGCTTCAAAACAATGGTGGAAAAACTAAGATTACTGAAAAAGTAAATCCAGAGGAAATTCCAGACGATTTAGAAGCTGAAAAGAAAAAAATAGCTCAAGAAAGGGATGAATTACAAAAAGAAAGAGAGAGAATAGCTAAAGAAAAAGAAAAATTGGAAAAAGAGAAAAAAAGAATAGCTAAAGAAAAGAAACAAAAAGAGGAAGAAAAAAATCTTTACGCATTTAGTTCTGGGTCTGGATTTATTACTAAGTCAGGAAATAACGGAAACATAATTACCAATAATCATGTCATAGAAGGCTGTGATAAAGTAATTGTTTCTCATAAAGGAAACAGAATTATTGCTAAAATTTTTGCAGTTGATCAAACTAATGATCTAGCAATTCTAAAAGCAAATATAAAAAGTCAAAATGTTTATTCTGTATCTCTAACGGATGCACAATTATTAGAGGATATAATTATTGCTGGATTTCCATTAGGAAAAGAAGTTAGTGCTGCAATAAAAATTTCAAAAGGTAGCGTCTCTTCACTCGCGGGTTATGGAGATAATTATTCAAATTTTCAGACAGATGCAGCTCTTAATCAAGGAAATAGTGGAGGGCCAATAATTAATCTAGGTGGAGATGTGATTGGTGTGGCTGTTGCAAATTATGGTAAAAAAGAAGGAATAGAAAGTTTTAATTTTGGAGTCAAATCTTCAACCCTAAGAGCTTTTGCAAATTCTAATAATATTAAATTTAATTATCCAAGAAACCGTCCTATGTCTAATTCTGATCTTGGTAAATTGATAACAGATGCAACAGTATTTCTGGAGTGTCAAATGACCATGGTAAAAATAAAAAAAATAGTTGCAGAAATAGAAAAAAATAGAAAAGCTGTGTATGAAGAATTTAAAGAATAGGTGCCCCAAATTTCAAACTATCATCATGATAAATATGAATACAATCAAAACAATTACTGGAGCAAAAAAATATTGCATATTCTAAATATTTTATAAATTTGCAGCTTCTCTAGCAATCAAATCGACTTCATTATTTAATTCATCTGTTGAATGTGCTTTTACCCAATTCCAACTTATTTCAAATTCATTATTTAGAAGATCTAACTCTTCCCAAAGTTCTTTATTTTTAACTGGTTGTTTGTCTGCAGTTTTCCATCCATTTTTTTTCCAATTATGGATCCACTCTGTTATTCCTGACTTTACATATTTAGAGTCTGTAAAAATTTCAATTTTACTACCTTTGGGAATTTTTTTTAATGCTTCAATTGGAGCAAGCAACTCCATTTGATTGTTTGTGGTATTTTTTTTGCTTCCTTTAATCTGAGTTTTTTTTTCATCATCAATAATTATTGCTGCCCAGCCACCATTTCCTGGATTTTCTAAACAAGAACCATCGGTATAAATTTTTATCATTTAATTATAATAATTTTTAAAATTGTTAAATTGATTATGTACTTTAAGTTTTTGAATATATTCCCTTGGATTCTTTATCTTAATAACCGCACTTTTTGGAGTATTTAAGTAATCATAAGTTCTTGTTAATAAATATCTAAGAGCTGCTCCTCTACACAAGACATTTAAAGATTTTTTCTCTTTATCAGAGAATTTTCTTATTTTTGAATAACCTTTAATAAGGTTTTTTGATTTTTTCTTATTAAATACAAATTTATTATTTTTTTTATCGAAACATAAAGCATTGATACAAATAGCAATTTCGTACATTAAAAAATCATTACACGCGAAATAGAAGTCTATATATCCATGAAATTTGTTTTTCTTAAAAAAGATATTATCAATAAATAAATCAGCATGAATAATTCCAAAAGGTAAATTTTTTGGCCATTTATTTTTTATTTGTAGGAGACTATTTTTCATTAAACTGTTTAAATTGGGGCTTATAATTTTGGATTTATTTCCAATTTTATTTAATAATTTTGGCCAATCTTTTAAAGATAAAGAATTTTTTCTAAAAAGTTTAATTTTTTTAGACACTCTGTGAAATTTAGCTATATTTTTACCGATTTCATAACAGTTTTTAGGGCTTAATTTTAACTTATCTTTTCCTTCAACAAAGGAAACAATTGAGGCTGTTTTGTTTTTAATTTTTACTAAAAAACTTCCCCTTTTATTTTTTTGAGGTTTTGGACAATTAATTTTATATTTACTTAACTTATCCATTAAATTCATAAAGAAAGGTAAATCTTTTTTCTGAACCCTTTTTTCAAAAAGTGTTAGTATGAATTTTTTATCTTTTGTTTTTAAAAGATAATTAGTATTTTCAATTCCTTTTTTAATACCTTTGAAATAAATTATTTTTCCTAAATTATAATTTTTTTCAATTAATAGAATATCTTTCGAAGAAATTTTTGTATAAATTGCCATCTAATTTAATTTTCCCGGAATTTTGAATGTTATATTTTCTTTAACTATTTCTATTTCTTCTATCGCCACTGTAAATTTTTTTTTTAAATTATTTATAAAGTTATCAACCAATATTTCTGGTGCAGAGGCTCCCGACGAAATTCCAATAGTTTTGTAGTTTTCAATTTCCTCAAAAGGTACATCGCTTTCAGAATGAATTAGTCTTGAATTAGTACATCCAGAATTCCTTGCAACTTCAACCAATCTCAAAGAATTAGATGAATTTCTGCTTCCAATAACAAAAAACATATCGCACTTTTCTGCAATTTTTTTAACAGCAGCTTGTCTATTTGTAGTTGCGTAGCATATATCTTCTTTTTTTGGTTCTTTAATTTCTGGAAATTTTTTCTTTAATGCTGATATTATTTCTTTTGTATCATCAACAGAAAGAGTTGTTTGGGTAACAAAAGCTAATTTTTTTTTATATTTATTTTTATAATTATTTGCATCATCAACATTTTCAATAAGATCTATTTCGCCCTCAGGAATTTGACCCATTGTTCCTATAACTTCTGGATGATTTTTATGACCAATTAGCAAAATTTGTAATCCATTTTTATTTAAATTTTCGGCTTCTCTATGAACCTTTGATACAAGTGGGCATGTTGCATCCACATATTCCATTTTGAAATTTTCTGCTTCAAGAGGAACTTTTTTTGGCACACCATGAGCAGAAAAAATTACTGGTCTAGTTTTATCTTTTATTTCATCTAGTTCTTCGACAAAAATAGCGCCAATTTTTTTAAGACCATCAACCACATGTTTATTGTGAACAATCTCATGTCTTACATATACCGGCGCTCCATATTTATTAATACTTTTTTTTACAATTTCTATAGCTCGCTCTACGCCAGCGCAGAAGCCACGTGGGGCAGCGAGTAAAATTTTAATTTCTTTACTTTTCATTTTTTTCTAAAAAATATTCCAGCAATATATGTGGAAAGGTTAAAGACGCCAAACCAATAAATATTACTTTTGATATAGCATTATCTAAAAAGTAATAGCTATTTAAAAAAAATAAACAAATTAAGAATAAAATAGCGGTTAAAATAGTTAATGGCATTGCTTTTTCTAAAAACTCCTTAAAACCTTTAATAAAATTTTTTTTGTTAAGCTCATTAGATAATTTAAATGAATGTCTAATAGAGTGTAAAAAACAAAAATAAATTGTAAATGCTAAAATTGGATTTAAAAAATAGTTAAGTAGTAGTATGGATATAAAATCCATCAGTAGTAGTGATTTAATATCAATTTGTTTATTTAAAGAAATGATAATATTTGCAAAAAAACTAAGTGCCATAAATACATACAAAAATTCATTCGATATAAATAAACTTTGTGAAATATCAAAATTTAAATTATTGAAAATATTTAGAGTTTCAATTTTATGAAATAACAATGGGGCTGAAATTACCAGAGATCCTTTAAAAAAATAAACTAATTCAAGATTAGATTTATTGTTTATAAATTCTGCATCTTCTTTGCCAAAATGATATGATGCAACTATTAAAAAAATTAATAATAAAATTTTAGAAAATAATAACCATAATAGAATTACACTTAATCCAACAAAAACATATAAAATATAAAATGTAGAAATAGATTTATAATTTAGAAGTTTTAATAATTTTTTTCCTTTTATATGATCCAACGCTCCATGAGAAATTCCCAAACTTAGTATAAGAAACAAAGATAAAATAAGTAAACTATTATCTCTTAAAAATTCAAATGCTGATAATAATATACATAAATTAAAAAAAATTAATGAATGATAATAATTTATTTTATTCATTTAATTTAAAAAATATTTTTAATAAACATCCATTTTGGCATTTTTAAAATTATTCCTAAATCCTCAAAAATGTTACTTTTATTTGATAGAAATTTTATAACTGTTTTGGAAGATGCTTTAAACATATTTAAAAATATTTTTGGCATTTTATCCGGATTATTTTTCAAGACATTTAAAAATATATTATCAAGAAACTCGTATTTCTTTCCAATATGATAAGCTTTCATATTTTTAATTTTTTCAATATTATTAGCTATATATTTGCTATGATCTTGGATATTAAGAAAAGTATATCCAGTACTTAAACGGGTCATACCTCCAGCAGATCCAATATTAATTTTGTTTTTCTCTGAATTAATTGATGGATAGAACAAAGGTATAGCTCCTTCTTCTTGATAATTAATTTTATAATTTTTTATTTTAAGAGTTTCTTTGATATATTTTTCTAGCTGAACATCATAATCATTTAATGTTATGTCATCCATTTTTGATAGCCAAGTTGTTTCTATTAAAGCCTTATTTTTTGAAAAAGGTAAGGTGTAAAAAAAGTGGACATTATCTCTTTGATCACAATCAAAATCCATTAAGTTAAAAATTTTGTCATCAAAAATATCTTTCTGTGTTTCAATTTCTATACCTTTAAAGTGTTGCCAAAGATTTGCTTGATAATCTCCTTTTGATGTAATGCTATTAAATATAAACGAATTATCTAAGTTTATTTGATCTGTGTTTTTAAAAAATTGTATATTTTTATTCTGTTTTATTTCATTTAAGACTTTTTTGTAAAACAAACCACTGTCTATAGTTTGATAAGGATATTCTTTATTTATAATTTCATGAGATCCTAATTTAGAATTGATAGAAAAATTATTCCAACTTTTGATAACACAGTCATCAAAATTATGATCAGTGACTTTCCAAAATGACCATGTTTTATCTCTTTTATATTCATCTCTAGTTTCAATTATAGCTAAAGTTTTATCATTTAATTTTTTTTTAATATCTAGCTCGTAAGCTAACGATAAGCCACCACAGCCAGCACCTAAAATAATATAATCAAATTCTTTCATCTAGGTTTATTTCCTCTCTTATAATTTCATGCTCCCTTGTTCTCTGATGAGATTCTACATCTTTTAAATATAGAAACATTAAGTCAAATAAAGATAGAATTGTTTGATATATTTTTCCAAAATTATTAACATAAATTTTACCTGATTTTTCATAATTCTCCATATTTCTCTTTTGTATAATCTTTCTTCCAATTTCTCTGTAAACTCTTCTGGCTACAATTATTGCAAATCTATACTTGAATGGAATTTTCTTTATTGAAGTATACGAACTTTCATAAAACATATCTGCCAGTTTCAACGTTGCTTCAATATTTTCAAAATCAGGTTTAATATATTGTCTATTCATTTTTTTATCTTCAATAACATCTCTTGTGATATTTGTAAGTTGCATAGCAATACCCAAATCTATAGCTCCCTTTAAGGATCTTGTGTCGTTTACATTTAATATTTTAGCCATCATTAAACCAACTGTTCCAGCTACTTTATATGAATAAACTAATAAATCTTTTACTGATCTTAAATAAACTTTTTGTTTTAAATCTGAGCCAACACCATCAATTAAATCTTCTAAAATAATTCGTTTAATATTGTTATTATATGCAAGGTCAATCATATCGTTTACAATTAATCCATGTTTATTTTGGTTTAATATATTTCTATCATTATTATCTATTTCATAAGTTTTTTTATAAATATTTTTAATTTCATTAAATCTTTCTTCTCTTAATTCCAAATCAGTTTTTTCATCTACCAGATCATCCAGCACTCTACAAAATGCGTATAACTTAGAACAATCTTGGTAAACATTTTTTGGTAAAAAAAAACCAGCCCAATTAAATGATTTAGCAAATTGAGCTAGGTAGTTTACATTAGACATTAAATAATTTTATCCAATACTTTAGCCGATGATAGAACACCAGGAACGCCTGCACCTGGATGTGTTCCCGCTCCTACAAAATAAAGACCATCATAAATTTCTGATTTATTGTGAAATCTAAAGTAAGCTGATTGTGAAAATTTTGGTTGGATTGAAAAACCAGAACCATATTTAGTATTAAGTTCTTTTTCAAAGTAATCTGGTGTTAAATAAAAGTCTTCAATAATATTTTCTCTAAGGTTAGGCATTAAATCTTTTTCCATTTTATCAATTACTAAATTCTTCATTTTTTCACCTTCAATAGACCAATCAATTTTTGATTGATTATTTGGAACTGGAATTAATACATAAAAACAGTCCTGTCCTTCAGGAGCCATAGATTTGTCGGTAGCAGATGGTCGGTGAAGATAATAACTTATGTCGTTATTTAGCTTTTTATTATCAAATATATCATCAAGGTGCTCTTTGTATTTATTACCAAACTTTATAGTATGATGTTCTATGTCATCAT